>NZ_CEVXFV010000024.1:0-55694 GCF_982396655.1 Cellulosilyticum sp.
GTGTGATAAGTAGGCTATAAGTTGCTGAACGTGGCGGAGCCACTTTTTTATAGAGAGAAACCAACTAAAAACTTGCAATATACATGTACGTAAATCAGTTTCTCCCAATGATTTCACATGACCAAAAACTATGAATAACTAAATTTTATAAATGTGAAATCTACATAAATATGAAATCTATAATAAAAATAAATAAAAACACTGCAAGAATAGTTATAAAATATGTAAATATTATAGAAAATTATAAAAAATAATGATATGATTTAGGTAACTCGTGGAAAATAGTAAAAAGTGGAGGATGGAAAGTAGTTAGCAGGAAGAGTAAATATAAAAGAGGTTAACGGATGAAGCGATTAGAGATATTGAATAGTTGTAAGATAAAGCATAAGTTAGTCATTATATATATCTTTTGTGTGTGCATTCCAATGCTTGTGACAGATAGTGTTATTGTACTTTCTATTAAAAATGATGCCTTGGAACGACAGGCTATTACTATGGAGAATATGATGGAGCGTATTAAGTATAATATTAGAGCAGATATGGCTGGATGTACTTCAATAGCTAGTAATTTGTATACAGATGAGACAATCAATAAGTTCCTAAGTACGGATCATCAATCAAATCTAGAATATTATGAGAGGTATAAGCAGCTCATACAGAATAATATGCTGAAGTATTATTATAACTCTCAGCGGATTAATAATATTATGCTTTATGCAGATAATCCTACAATTATAAATGGGGGAAACTTCTGGAAGGTAGAGGATATAAAAGAAAGTCAGTGGTATAAAAAATTTAAAGAAAGTGGACAAGATACATTATGGGTCACGTATTATAGTGAGCAAAATAAGTTTACTTCTAGGATGAATCGTATAATTAGTCTTATTTCCAAGTTGAATTATAATGGGAGTAAGGGCAGAGAGCGATTTGTTAAAATCGATTTAGAATATAACGGAATATTTAATGACATCCTTAATGAAAAGGTAGATGGAGAAATTTATATTTGTAATGATGAATACATATTATTTTCAAATAAGACAAGTGAAAATAGTTTAAAACCGTTTAAGTCTAGAGACGAGCTTCCAAGTAAGGCGCTAACATATAAGGAAACCTTTAATGTAGGTGAGGATGAATGGACTATTTATATTATGCCGGAAGCAGCTGAAGTATGGCCAATGCTACAAGATTCAAGGGGAATGGTATGGCTACTTATTATCATTAATCTCTTATTGCCAACTTGTATTATTTCAATTGTATCTAAATCATTTACTGGAAGGATTAAGCTGATTGAGGAATACTTAGATAAAGTAAAGAGAGAAGAATTTGAAGTCATCACTGAGAGTGGCGGCAATGACGAGATAGGGGCACTTATTAAGAGCTACAACTTAATGGTAACTAAGATTAAGGACCTTATTGAGACTATTATTAGGAAAAATGCAGAAAAGCAAGCGTTGGAACTAGCAAGAAAGAATGCGGAATTAAAGGCGCTACAGAGTCAAGTTAATCCACATTTTATGTTTAATACACTAGAGAGTATACGTATGAGAAGTCTTTTAAAAAACGAAAATGAGACAGCAGAAATTATAGGTCAACTTTCTATTATTTTAAGGAAGTCATTATCTTGGAAGGATGACAATATTTCTGTAGAAGAAGAAATGACTTTTGTAAAACAATATACTAACATTCAAAAATACCGGTTTGGTGAGAAACTAAGCTTCGGTACTTATATTATGCCTGAATGTAGTAAGCTTAGGATTCCTAAGCTAAGTATATTAACATTTGTAGAAAATGCATGTGTCCATGGTATTGAGGAAATATCAAGCAGTGGAAATGTTTTTGTGGCTGTGTCTAAAGATGAGGAAAATTTATATATTGAGATTAGTGATTCTGGCTGTGGAATGAATGAGCAAGAATTGCAGGAGATAAGAGCGCGTTTAGAATCACTTGATATTAATAAGTTAAGTGAATCAAAAAGTACAGGGATGCTCAATGCACTTATAAGAATGAATTTATATTGTGAGGGGAATTTACAGTTTCAAATCGATAGTGAATTAGGTCAAGGCACAGACATTATGCTTCAAATGCCATTAGATAAGATAAGCTAAGATAAGTATAGAGGGGGAAGAGTCATGATTAATGTACTAATTGTTGATGATGAGCCATTTATTCGTCAGGGGGTAAAAATCTTAATAGATTGGAAGGAATATGGATTTAATATTGCAGATGAAGCAGCAGATGGAAAGGAAGCCCTAGAGCTACTAGAAAAAAATCAATATGATTTAATTATTACAGATATTAAGATGCCACATATGAATGGCATTGAGCTTATTGAAGCAATAAGAAGGGGAAAAAACAAAGATATTAAAGTTATCGTGTTAAGTGGCTATTATGAATTTGAGTATGCAAAACAAGCTATTAAGTATAATGTATCAGATTATATTTTGAAGCCTATACAAAAGGAGGAACTGGTTCGTGTGCTTATTGAATTTAAGGAAGAATATCGAAAGGAAGCAGCGCGCCAGGAAAAGAAATTACATACGGATAAGATTGTATTAGAAAGACATTTGAATGCATTATGTTCAGGTATTTATGACGCGCATGATATAAGCTATGTAAAGGAAAAATTACCGTATTATCGTGAACTTAGGTATATTATGATAGAAGTTGACTTAGGGGATGAAAATTTTATTAAGTTATCTGAGGAAGAAAAGGGCGAAGTGATTAGTGGATTTCATAAGCAGCTTCAAGAATGTACCGCACCATTTGGAGAATATGTCCTTTTAGATATAGATAAGCGAAATGAAGCATATGGTGTAGGTTTCATTTATTCAAGGCAATTTTCAAGGGAAAAAGGAATTAGTGAAAAAGAATATATTAAGAAGCTACAAGAAACAATGAAAGAGGATTGTCCTTATAACTTTTATTATTATATAGGTGAAATGGTAGAGGATATTAGTTTACTAAGTAACTCTTTTAAGTCAGCAATTATTGCTAGGTCCTTTCAAAACTATAAGCATGATAGGGATATCACTTATTATGAAGAAACCTCTGCTATTAAAAGCAATGCATATGGCATAAAAAAAGAATATATGGATGAACTGGTACGCCTTACGGAAGAGAACAAGGAAGAAGAAATTGATAAGTGTATTGATAAAATCTATGCCAGTTTTGATGTGCATAATGTAGACTCTAAGATTATTAATATTAATATTGATTATTTACTTTGTCAGTTTTTATATTTAGCAAAGGACTTGGATGCGGAAGTAGATCAGGAGGAGGTTCTTCGCTATATTAGTGAATGTGCCTTTGAACAATTTGCAGCGAGAGGAAGTGCGAAGCATTTCAAGACATTTGTAAAAGAATTTGCAGGTTATCTATCACAGCTTAGACAGAGCAATTCACATGGCGTGCTTAAGGATGTAGAAAGAGAAATTGAGCAGCATTATATGGAGAACCTAAGTTTGAAATATCTAAGTGAGAAATACTACATCAATAGTGCTTACCTGGGGCAGCTTTTTAGGAAAAAATATGGGGTGCCATTTAAAGATTATCTGAATAACTATCGGTTAGAAAAAGCAAGTGAGCTACTCATAAGGACGAATCACAAAGTATGTTATATTGCAGAATCGGTAGGATATAATAACCTTGATTATTTTATTAATAAGTTTGTACGTTTAAAAGGAAAGACGCCATTACAATACCGTAAACAGTTTTTAAAATAGGGCTCAAGTGTCTAGTACTATTTCGAATACGTAGGGAAAAGAGAAGTTAATAAGTTACTTTGAACATAACGAGGAAGTGTTGTGAAACGCATTAAATAGTTTCGCCGCACTTCTTTGTTATGTGTATAGGAATTGTATAAAAAATATATAGGTTAAAAAGTAAAAGAAACTATTCATGTATAAAATGATTAAAAAAATATAACATGCTGAAGATTCTATATATAAAATGTATAGTTTTTTATACTTTTTATATAGTTTGTTAGGTTGAGATAAGGAGTTGGAATTGATAGAATTTAATTATAAATAAGACAAGACATCGGGATAAGCAATAAGGGGTCTACCATTAAATTAAAGTGAGGGGATTATATGAGAAAAGTAAAATCTATGATAGCACTTCTAGGGGCAATGAGTTTAGTGGCATCTTTAGGAGTAGGATGTGGTCAGGCAACTCAGACAAGTTCAAGTGGTAGTGAAACGAAAAGTACAGATTCAGCAGAACAAACAGATGAGATTAAAGAGTTTTCCATGTATATTGCAATGCCAGGAACAGAAACACCTGAAGATAATAGGGTGTATAACGAAATTACAAAACGCATTGGTGCAAAAGCTAAGATGACTTATCTTACAGGTCAAACAGCTAAAGAGAGCATAGGAACAATGGTTGCTGGTGGCGACTATACAGACTTTATCGTAGGGTCAGATGGGACTTCTCTACTTGTAGATGCAGGAGCACTTATTCCAATTGATGAGTATTGGGATAACTATCCAAATGTTAAAAACTTCTTATCAGAAAGTGACTGGAATAAAATAAGGGCTGAGGATGGACATGTGTATCTTATTCCTCAATTTGGTACCGTAAATGAAAAAGATATGCAAACCTATCACAATGATGAAGCTTTTTGGATTCAAATACGTGTACTAGAATGGGCTAATTATCCAAAAATCAATACATTAGATGAATACTTCGACCTTATCGAGCGTTACATAGAAGCAAATCCAACAATGGATGATGGTCTTGAAAATATAGGTTATGAAATCTTAAGTGATGACTGGCGTTATTACTGCTTAGAAAATCCACCATTATTCTTAGATGGTTATCCAAATGATGGATGCTGCTTCGTAGATCCAGAAACATTAACAGCACATAACTACAATACAACAGATACAGCAAAAGCATACTTCAAGAAATTAAATGAAGAATATGCAAAAGGTATTATTGACCCAGAAACATTTACAATAAACTACGACCAATACATTGCTAAACTTTCAACAGGTCGTGTATGTGGTATGGTTGATCAATTCTGGAACTTCCAAGATGCAGAAAGATCTCTTATTTCTCAAGGTCTTGATGATTGTACATATGTACCAGTTGGTGTAGTCCTTAAAGATGGCACAATTGAAAGATATCATAGTGCACCAGCTTTAGACGTATCAAATGGTTTAAGTATCACAACAAGCTGCAAAGATGTTGAGGGTGCTATGAAGATGATAGATGATATGTTATCACTAGAAATCCAAACTTTACGTATGTGGGGGATGGAAGGCATTGACTATGAGGTAGGTGATGATGGCGTATTCTATAGAACAGAGGAACAAAGAAAGAAAGCCTTAGATAAAGACTTCCAAATCAATGAGTTATGTCAATATACTTATTTCCCATACCATTCAGGTATGAGTTTAGATGGTATTAATGCAGGTTCACCAGCACAACAACCTAGTGAATATTATGCAAGCCAAACAGCAGCTAAGAAAAAGGTACTTGATGCTTATGGACTTAAGACTTTTACAGAATTCTTAAATCCATCACAAGAAAACTCTGACTGGTATCCAATGTGGTCATATACAAATACTTGGACAGCAGATACAGATTATGGCCTTGCTAAAGTTAATATGGATGAGGTAAAACATGAGTGGTTACCAAAGGTAGTTATGGCAGGTGATTTTGAAAGTGCTTGGGACCAATATATGAAAGTATTCAATGAACGTGTTGATGTAGAAGCTTATGAAAATGCATTAACAGAAGAAGTTCAAAGAAGGGTTGCAGTAGCAAAAGGCGAAACTACCAACGAATAGAAGGATAAAATAAAATACATTTCATAGTTTAAGGGGACCTCTATTTCAGATAACTTGTATCAGAAAGAGGCCCCCTTATTATCTGAAAATAACCTAGAAGGAGGAATAATATATGAGCAAGGTGATGGCTGCTATATCAGGAAAGAAGGTTAGAAAACCTAAGGCATATGTAGAAAAAGAGGTATCTAAAAAGATTACGTGGAAAGAAATCGTGAAACAAAAAGAACTTATTTTATTAACGCTTCCTTTCTTGATTTATGTTTTTATTTTTAACTATCTTCCCTTATTTGGCTGGGTAATGGCATTTCAAAATTATAAGCCAGCTAAAGGGTTCTTTGAGCAAAAGTGGGTAGGGCTTGCAAAGTTCCAACAACTTTTTACGAATGATGTTTTCTTGGGTGTTTTAAGAAATACGTTAGCTATGAGCATTATCAATTTAGTTTTAGGTTTTGTATGTTCAATAGGTCTTGCACTTTTATTAAATGAAGTAAAAAGCGTTTTTGGTAAGAAGTTTGTGCAGACAATATCATATTTACCTCACTTCTTATCTTGGGTTATCGTAGTAGGTCTCGTATTCCAAGTACTTTCAATGGATACAGGTATTTTAAATCAAGTTTTATTAGCACTTCATATCATTGATGCACCGATTAACTTCTTATCTATTCCTAAGTATTATTGGGGAATTGTTGGTGTGACTAATGTATGGAAAGAAGTTGGTTGGGGAAGCATTATTTATTTAGCAGCTATTACTTCTATCAATCCGGAACTCTATGAAGCCGCTGAAATTGATGGGGCAGGACGCTTTAAGAAAATGCGTTATGTCACATTACCAGGGATTAAATCAACGATCTGCATTCTCTTAATTATTAATATTGGGAATATCTTAAATGCAGGATTTGATATGCAATATTTATTAACCAATGGTTTAGTACAGAGTGTTTCTCAAACAATTGATATTTATGTTCTTAAATATGGTATTAGTTTAGCAGATTATTCATTAGCTACAGCAGCAGGTATCTTCAAGAGTGTTATTAGTGTGACATTAATTTTCATAGCCAATAGAATTGCTAAGGCTATGGGTGAAGAAAGATTATTCTAAGGGGGAGCGTACATGAAAACAAAATCATTAAAAAATAAAAAGCCAGCAGATATTATTTTCGTTATTGTAAATACGTTGATTTTAGGATTATTTACAGTAGCTATTTTATATCCCATTATCAATACAGTTGCTTATTCATTTAATGATGGAACAGATGCTTTAAGGGGCGGAATTTATTTTTGGCCTAGAAAGTTTTCGCTTAAGAACTACCAAATGGTATTTGGTAAAGAGTTATTATGGACGGCGACTAAGATTTCTGTTTTAAGAACAGTTATTGCCACGGTATCACAACTTTTTGTTACTTCTTTATTAGCTTATATTTTAAGTCGTAAGGAATTTCTCTTTAGAAAACAGGTTTCATTTATTTATGTGTTAACAATGTATGTAAGTGGCGGGCTTATTCCTACATTCGTTTTATTTAAAAATATGGGTCTTACAAATAGCTTCTGGGTCTATATTCTTCCAGGTATGGTAAGTGCCTTTAATATGATTGTTATTAGAACATTTATGAATGGTCTTCCAGATAGTTTGGTAGAATCAGCACAAGTAGATGGAGCAGGTCATTTCACCATTTTCATGAAAATCGTTTTACCTTTGTGTAAGCCAGTACTTGCGACAGTGGCATTATTTATCGCTGTAAGTCAATGGAATTCATGGTTTGATGCAATGCTTTATAACCGTACAGCATCTAATTTAACAACACTGCAATATGAATTGATGAAGCTTCTTTCTTCAGTTATGAATCAAGGGGGAAATGCAGAGACAATGAAGAATGCAGCTAACACCATTTCACCGCTTACAATGCGTGCAGCAACAACTGTAATTACAGCACTTCCAATTGTATGCTTATATCCATTCTTACAGAAATACTTTGTAACAGGAATGACCATTGGTGGGGTTAAAGAATAAGATATAAAATAATTCAAAAAATACATAATAAAGTACATGGATAATAGAAGAGATTTGGCTTAATATAAGAGAAAAATAGAGCATTAAAGTGAGTAATAAGAGGGGAAAAGGAGAGGTAGTGGATGAGAGATTTTAAAGCAGAGGCTAGAGCATTAGTAGGGCAGATGGATTTACTTGAGAAGGCATCCCAGCTTAGATATGATGCACCGGCAATTAAGCGATTAGGAATTCCTACTTATAATTGGTGGAATGAAGCATTGCATGGTGTAGCAAGGGCGGGTACAGCAACTATATTTCCACAAGCTATCGGACTTGCAGCTATGTTTGATGAAGAGAAGTTAGGTGAAATTGCAGATATTATTGCAGTAGAAGGACGTGCGAAATACAATCAGTTTTCCGAGAAGGGAGATCGGGATATTTATAAAGGCATGACGTTCTGGGCACCTAATATTAATATCTTTAGGGACCCTAGATGGGGAAGGGGTCATGAGACTTATGGCGAAGATCCTTATTTAACCTCAAGATTAGGGGTTGCCTTCATTAAGGGATTACAGGGAGATGAAAATGAGGAATATTTAAAAGCAGCAGCGTGTGCCAAACATTTTGCAGTACATTCTGGGCCAGAGGAAGAAAGACATCACTTTGATGCAATTGTTTCAAAGAAAGATTTATATGAAACATATTTGCCAGCCTTTGAGGCAGCCGTCAAAGAAGCACATGTAGTAGGCGTGATGGGGGCTTACAACCGCGTAAACGGGGAACCTGCTTGTGGCAGTAAAACGCTTCTTGTAGATATTTTAAAGAAGGAGTGGGGCTTTGAGGGTTATATCGTATCTGATTGTTGGGCGATTCGTGATTTCCATACAGAACATATGGTCACGCATACAGCAACTGAATCAGCAGCCTTAGCGATTAATAATGGCTGTGAGTTGAACTGTGGCAATACTTACTTACATATGCTAGAAGCTTATGAAGAAGGCCTAGTAAAAGAGGAGACAATTACAGCCGCAGCAGAAAAGTTATTAGCTATTCGTATGCAGCTTGGTTTATTTGATAAAAATTGTAAGTACAATGAAATCCCTTATGAAATTAATGATTGCAAGGCACATCATGAGGTAGCCCTTGAGGCAGCTAGAAGAAGTATGGTCATGCTTAAAAATGATGGTATCTTACCACTTGATATGAATCAGCTAAAATGCATTGGTGTAATCGGGCCAACTGCCAATAGCCGTACAGTTTTAGAAGGCAATTACAATGGAACAGCTTCTAGATATACAACATTTGTAGAAGGCATTCAAGATTATGTAGGTGATAAGGTGAGAGTATATTACTCAGAAGGCTGCCATTTATTTAAGAATGCTATGTCTAGCTTGTCTTGGGAAGATGACCGTTTAGCAGAAGCTTTAATCGTTGCCGAACAAAGTGATGTGGTAGTGTTATGCTTAGGGCTTGATTCAACCATTGAGGGAGAACAAGGGGATACAGGAAATGCTTTTGCAGGTGGAGATAAAGTAAGTTTAAATTTAATTGGCAAACAGCAGCATTTACTTGAAAAAGTTGTAGCGGTAGGGAAACCAACTATATTAGTTCTAAGTACAGGAAGTGCTATGGCCATCAATTATGCAGAGGAACATTGCAACGGTATTTTTGAAACATGGTATCCAGGTGCAGAAGGCGGCAAGGCTTTAGCACAGTTGTTATTTGGAGAATACTCACCAAGTGGTAAGTTACCTGTTACTTTCTATAAAACAACAGAAGAATTACCAGATTTTACGGACTATGCAATGAAGGGACGTACTTATCGTTATATGGAAAATGAAGCCTTATATCCCTTTGGTTATGGTTTAAGCTATGCAGATATAAGTGTCAAGGATGCTGAGATTACGAAGGTTACAACTGTGACAAAAAGGGAAGACGTAGCAGATAAGGTTACAAACCAAGTAGAAGAAATGAAGTATGAAGTAAAAGTAGCGCTTGCAAATAATGGGCACTGTGATGGATATGAAACGATTCAAATTTATATTAAGGATATGGCATCTAGCTATGCAGTACCGAACTTTAGTTTATGCAGCTTCAAATCTGTGTATTTAAAAGGCGGCGAAAGTAAGACGGTTATTTTAGAGATAAAAGAAAGCGCCTTTACTGTAGTAGATGAAAAAGGTAGACGTTTCATTGATAGTGATAAATTTAAACTTTTCATCGGGACATCTGCCCCAGATGAAAGAAGTCAGAAGCTTACAGGAAAAGCACATATTACGAGAGAAATTGAGTTAATGAAATAAGAATGTATTTTAGGAGTAGTAAAGAAAAACTTTGCTACTCCTAAAATATCACATAAGAGAATTTAAAGATAAATATTTAAAGATAAATAAAGGAGAAAATCTATGAGAACATTTCATAATCCAATTTTACCTGGATTTTATCCAGACCCTTCTATATGCAGAGTAGGTGATGATTATTACCTTGTGAATTCTAGCTTTAGCTATTATCCTGGAGTGCCTATCTTCCATAGCAAGGATTTAGTACATTGGGAGCAGATAGGGCATGTCTTAGAGAGAGAAAGTCAACTGCCACTAGGAGGTTCACCTCAGTCAGGAGGAATTTATGCCCCAACTATCAGATATCATGAAGGAACTTTTTATATGGTAACAACCAATGTGTCTGGGATAGGAAATTTTTATGTAACGGCTACAAATCCAGCAGGGCCATGGTCTGAGCCAATTATATTAGAAGAAGCTGGCGGTATTGATCCGAGCTTATTTTTTGATGATGATGGT
This sequence comes from Cellulosilyticum sp., assembly GCF_982396655.1. Taxonomy (NCBI): domain Bacteria; kingdom Bacillati; phylum Bacillota; class Clostridia; order Lachnospirales; family Cellulosilyticaceae; genus Cellulosilyticum; species Cellulosilyticum sp. Next base: position 10,581 of record NZ_CEVXFV010000024.1, read on the forward strand.
AAGGCTTATTATATTGGGACAGTAGGAAAAGATGAAAAGGTCTCTAAATACTGGGGAGATAATGTGATTTATCTTAGGGAATTAGATCTTGAGCAAGGGAAATTAGTAGGAGAAACACATGTGTTATGGGAAGGTGCATTCAAGGAGTCTGTATGGGCAGAGGGGCCTCATCTTTATAAAAAAGATGGTTATTATTATGTAATGATTGCAGAAGGCGGTACAGCACATGAGCATTCTATCACGATTGCAAGAAGTAAGTGTATTACAGGACCTTATGAAGCTAATTTGTGTAATCCTATTTTGACACATCGCCATTTAGGAAAAAATAGTCCAATTACAAATACAGGACATGGTGATTTAGTAGAAACACAAAATGGCGAATGGTGGATGGTGCTATTGGGTTGTAGGCCTTATGAAGGCTATTATAACTTAGGCCGTGAAACATTTTTGGTGCCAGTGACTTGGGAAGATGGATGGCCTGTTGTAAATGAAGGCAAAGGAATTGTAGAGGAAGTAAGCAAGGCACCTAACTTGCCTGAATTTGCAATTGTACCGGATGATATCTGTCAGCATTTCATGAATGAAACATTAGATTATAAATGGGTTTCTTTAAGGGGGCCTAAAGAAGTATTTTGCAGTTTAAAGGAAAGAGAAGGATATTTAAGATTAAAACTTAGACCAGAGTGCATTAAGGAATTAGGCATCCCAAGCTTTGTGGGGCGTAGGCAGCAGCATAAAGATTTCAATGTTAATACAATGATGATGTTTGAACCTCATAAAGCAGGTGAAACAGCAGGACTTGTACTGATTCAAAATGAGAGATACCACTTTAGATATGAGTATGTCATGGAAGCAGAGAAGACGTATTTACAGCTTACAAGATGTGAAGAGGGAGAAGATGAAATAATTAATAGGGTAGCTTTTGGGGGGACAAAAGTTTATATGAAGGTTGTGGCAAGAGGGCAACATCTTGATTTTTACTATGGAAGTACACCAGGAAAGGTTACAAAATTGGCTGGGGATGTAGATGCCACAACCCTAAGTACGGATAAAGCAGGTGGTTTTGTAGGGACTTGTATAGGCATGTATGCAAGTAGTAATGGTGAAATAACACAGAATGTTGCAGATTTTAAGTGGTTTGAATATAGCGGGATATAGCAAAAACATAGAAAAAATATAGAAAGTGTATAGAAGGGATAAAAGGGTGAATATATGATGCTGCAAAAAGATAAAACCTATACCAATTATTTTAAGTTATTAGGATATGATGAAAAAGAAATAGAAAAGAGACTATCAGAGATTTATCATACATTTTTTTTTGGCCCAGAAGAGGAAAAAATTTATCATGAGTTCGGGGAAGATATGGCCTATGTACTAGACACAGGAAATAATGATGTACGTACTGAAGGAATGTCTTATGCCATGATGATGTGTGTACAGAGGGATATGAAAGTTGAGTTTGACCGTTTATGGAAGTGGGTTAAAACTTATATGTGGCTAGAGACGGGATGGCATAAAGGGTATTTTGCATGGTCAGTACTTCCTACGGGAGAAAAAAATTCTAATGGGCCGGCGCCAGATGGTGAGGAATATTTTGCTATGGCATTATTTTTTGCATCTCATAGATGGGGGGAGGGTGAAGGCATATTTGCTTATGAAAAGGAAGCGAGAGCAATACTACATGAGTGCATTCATAAAGGAGAAGATGGGATAGGAGATGCTATGTGGCATCTAGGAAATAAGCTCATCAAATTTGTACCTGGCGTAGAGTTTACAGACCCATCTTATCATTTACCCCATTTTTATGAGCTTTTTGCCCTATGGGCAAGTGAGGAAGATAGAGGATTTTGGAAAGAAGCCGCTAAGGCAAGTCGTGCATTTTTAGCAAAGGCAGCACATCCTATAACGGGGCTAACAGCTGAATATACATCCTATGATGGGGTCCCAAGATTTGAGGAAGGGCATGGCAATTATTATAGTGATGCGTATCGTGTGATTGCTAACTTAGGCTTAGATAGTGAATGGTTTGGGCCTTTTAAATGGAATAGTGAATGTGCAAATAAGATTCAAACCTTTTTTAATGAAAATGTGAGGGATGATGCATATAAGATTTATACCATTGATGGAACGATTATAGAGGAGTCTGCCCTGCATCCAGTAGCAATTGTTGCAACGAATGCAATGGGCTCATTAGCAGCTAGGGGGAAATACAGTGACTTATGTGTAAGGAAGTTCTGGAATACACCACTTCGAAAGGGCGTAAGAAGATATTACGATAACTGTTTATACCTATTTGCATTTTTAGCTTTAAGTGGTAATTATCGTATTTGGTAAAATTAAAGATTTAACTAGGGTATGTGCATGGATAAATGATAGAAATAGAGAAGTTATAGAGAGGTGTATGCTATGAAACAAGGAAACATAGTAGATGAGACGTTTAAGTTACCGAAACTAATATCTGATGGCATGGTGCTACAAAGAAATCAGGCTATTAAGATATGGGGCTTTATACAGGAAGGCAAAAGTGTAAGTATTACTTTTCAAGGATGTACCTATTCTGCTATAGGGGATGCAAAGGGGAAATGGGAGATTAACATACCACCACAAGAAGCAGGTGGACCTTATGAAATGATATTTGAGGCTGATCATAAAGGGGATAGTAAGATTGTTCTTAAAGATATTTTAGTGGGGGACTTATGGCTTTGCGGGGGACAATCTAATATGGAACTCCCTGTAAATCGGGTAATGGAACGATACAAGGAAGAAGTTTTAAGCTATGAAAACCCTATGATTAGAATGTTCCATGTGCCTATGAAATATGAGTTTAATACGCCTATTGAAGACTTTGAAGAAGGCAAATGGCAAACTTTAGACCAAAGGAATGTACAGGATTTCAATGCAGTAGGCTATTTCTTTGCAAAGGCGCTTTTTGAAAAGTATAGTGTACCCATTGGGCTTATTCACTGCGCTATTGGGGGGACACTTGTTCAGACTTGGATGAGTGAAGAGGCATTGGAAGAATTCCCTGTATACTTGGAGCAGATGGCGAAGTATAAAGAGGATGTGTGTGTCAAAAGAGTGCTTGAAGAAGATGCGGCTAGGATAAGCCAATGGTACGATAGGGCCAATGAATTAGACTTAGGATTAGCAGAAGAGGATGGCAGCATCAGTTGGTATGATACGGCTTATGAGGTAAGGGATTGGAAGACTTATCAGATGCCTAACTTTTTAGTTGATCCAGAGTTATCAGAGGGCGGTTTTATATGGTTTAGAAAGGAAATTGAAGTGCCAGAGTCTATGGCAGGAAAGGCAGGAAGGCTTTTACTTGGTACGATTGTGGACAATGATATAGCGTATATTAATGGCATACAAGTGGGGACTACACCATATAGATATCCACCTAGGATTTATAGCGTGTCGGAAGGGGTATTAAAAAAAGGAAAAAATAGCATTGTGGTACGTGTTGGTTTTGAACGAAAGGAAGTGGGGCTTACACCAGGTAAACGATGTGGGTTAGAAGTAGATGGAGAATTCATTGATTTAGCAGGTGCATGGCAGTACAAAATAGGTGCAAAGATGGAGGCACTTATGCCACAAACCTTTTTACAATATGAGCCTACAAGTTTATATAAGGGTATGCTTTATCCACTTAAAGATATGGGATTAAAAGGTGTTATATGGTATCAAGGGGAATCAAATACCCATAAGCCTGAAGACTATAAAGCCTTATTTGAAGGATTAATTAAAGATTGGCGTAGGCTATGGCAAAGGCCAGAACTTCCTTTTTTGTATGTACAGCTTCCAGGATTTGCAACAGTAAGCGAAGACTATTATGACGCGAGAAACTGGCAACAAGAAGAGGATAAGGAGGGGGAAGAAGTTACTTGTCCCCAAGACTTAGGTAATGCACAAGATTTTGAACTTATAAGAGAAGCGGATATTAATGGTGGTTGGGCTATGCTAAGACAGGCACAGCTTGAAACATTAGAAATACCTCATACAGCCATGGTAGTTGCATTAGATACTGGGGAATGGAATGATTTACATCCTTTAAATAAGAAGGATATAGGTCAAAGGTTGGCAAGGGCGGCAAGGGCTATTGCTTATGACGAGGACATTGCGTATAGCAGTCCATTGGCGGAAAAGGCAAGCGTAGAAGATGGCAAAGTGGTGATAACCTTCAGACATGTAGGCGGCGGATTGATGGTAAAAGGCAAGAGACTTAATCAGTTTATAATTTCAGAGGATGGGGTTCATTTCTATAAGGCACAGGCAGCACTTAGAAATAATGAGGTGATTGTTTGGCATAATCAAATGAAAAAGCCAATAGAGATAAGGTATGCTTGGGCAGATAATCCAGTCGGTGCCAATTTATATAGTTTGGAAGGGTTACCTGCGGCACCTTTTGCAATAAAGATTTCCTAGGCAATAGACATAAAAAGGTCTTATAAAAACAAAAGAATGATATAAAATAAAAGTCTTATAAAATAAAGAGTCTATAAAATAAAGATTTTATAAAATAAAGAGAAATGGGGAAAAGCAGATGGAAATGACTTTAAGATGGTATGGCAGTCAATTTGACAGTGTAACATTAAAACAAATCAGACAAATTCCTGGTGTAAATGGGGTAATTTCTACGCTTTATGATATGCCAGCAGGAGAGGCATGGGAGAGGGAGCGTGTCAAAGCATTAAAAGCAGAAATAGAGGGGACAGGTCTCAAATTATGCGGGATAGAAAGTGTGAATATCCATGATGCTATTAAAGTGGGAAGCAGTGAGCGAGACTGTTATATTGAAAATTATATTAAGTCGTTAGAAGCATTAGGCGAGGAAGATATTCATATGGTGTGTTATAATTTCATGCCTGTTTTTGACTGGACGCGTACAGATTTAGCGAAGGTAAGACCAGATGGTTCTACTGTTTTAGCCTATGACCAAAAAGTAATTGATCAAATTAATCCAGAAAATATGTTTGAAGCCTTAGATAGCAAATCGAATGGTTTCATTCTTCCTGGCTGGGAACCAGAACGTATGGCACATATTAAGGCACTCTTTGAAATGTATAAAGAGGTGGATGAGGAGAGACTGTTTAATAACTTCATTTATTTCTTAAAAGCCATTATGCCAACTTGTGAAAAGTATGATATTAAAATGGCAATTCATCCGGATGATCCAGCATGGCCCGTATTTAATTTACCTCGCATTGTCACTAATGAAGCACAGATTTTAAGATTTTTAAATGAGGTAGACAGCCCTTGCAATGGGATTACATTATGCACAGGTTCATTAGGTTCTAATCCTAAAAGTGATTTGTCTGGTATCATTAGAAAATTAAAAGGACGTATTCATTTTGCACATGTAAGAAATTTAAAATATGAATCAGAAGGCAAGTTTGAAGAAGCCGCTCATTTATCAAGAGATGGGTCTATGGATATGTATGAGATCATGAAGGCCCTATATGAAATAGGCTTTGAGGGGCCTATTAGACCAGATCATGGACGTATGATTTGGGGAGAAGTTGCAATGCCTGGTTATGGTTTATATGATAGAGCACTAGGGGCTACATATTTGAATGGGCTTTGGGAAGCAATCGAGAAGAGCAGTGAAAACTGAAAGATAAGCGTAGATAGGCATTAAAAATATGAGAGGAAGAGTTTGAATAAGGTGAGGGTGTAAATGAGGAGGAGGATGGAAAGTGGAATTGAGGAGCAGGGATATTGAAGAGCATAAAGTGATGTTGGAAGCAAAGGGATATAAGGTGTATGGGTATGACTGGGCGGCTGTAAGGGAGAGAACTTTGGAGGCACCTATTTGGATACACTTTGGGGCTGGGAATATTTTTAGGGGATTTCCAGCTGTACTTCAGGATGAGTTATTAGAAAGAGGTTTAGAGAATAAAGGCATTATTGTATGTGAGACTTATGACACAGAAATTATCGATAAAGTTTATGCACCCTTTGAGAATTTAAGCATTGATGTGACATTAAAGGCTAATGGAGACTTGGAGAAGAAAGTGGTAGGAAGTGTTGTGGAATCTTTAAAGGGAATGGACGCTAAGCTGAAACAATATTTTGCAGCACCTTCTTTACAAATGGTTAGTTTTACAATTACAGAAAAGGGTTATAGGGTATCAGAAAATGAGAAGGATTTTGAGAAGGCACCAGCTTTAAGTGAGACCTTAATGGGACAACTCACTTATTTATGCTATTTACGTTATCAAAGGGGAGCTTATCCTATTGCATTAGTAAGTTTAGATAACTGTTCAAAAAATGGAGAGAAGCTTTATGATGCGATTAAAGCTTTTGCTACAAAATGGATTCAACAAGGTAAGTTGGACACAGGATTTATAGATTACTTAGAAAATAAAGTGGCTTTTCCTTGGTCAATGATTGATAAGATTACACCTCAACCTAATAAGGAAGTAAGTGAGTTATTAGCACAAGATGGCATGGCCAATATGACGATTATTAAGACAGATAAAAACACATGGATTGCGCCATTTGTGAATGCAGAGGAAAAACAATATCTTGTCATAGAAGATACATTCCCTAATGGCAGACCCGCTTTAGAAGCGGTGGGGGTACAATTTACAGATAGAGAAACAGTGAATAAGGTAGAGAAGATGAAAGTGGGCACTTGCCTTAATCCATTACATACAGCGCTTGCAATATTTGGCTGCTTACTAGGTTATGAACGTATTTACGAAGAAATGCGTAATCCTCATCTCCTAAATTTAATCAAAAAAATTGGGTATGAAGAAGGCTTGCCAGTCGTAGTAAATCCTAAGATTATAGAGCCTAAAATGTTTATTGATGAAGTTATCAATGATAGGCTGCCTAATCCATTTATTCCAGACAGCCCATGGCGCATCATTGCAGATACTTCACAGAAGCTGCCAATCCGTTTTGGTGAAACATTAAAAAGCTATGCAAAGGATAAGCCAGAGCAACTTAAAACACTTAAATATATTCCATTAGTTTTTGCAGGATGGTGCAGATATCTTATAGGAATAGATGACACAGGCAAGGTTTATGAAGTAGGCCCAGATCCGCTAGCAACCGAAATGCAAGAAATCATGAAAGTAGTTGAGCTAGGCAGCAATGAAGGGATCCATGAAAAACTAGAGCAGATATTATCTAATAAAGCTCTATTTGGCATGAATTTATATGAAGTAGGATTGGGTGAGAGAGTAGAAGAATACTTTAAAGCACTCAATGGCGGTATAGGAGCAGTAGCAGAAGTATTGAAAAGATATTGTGAGTAACAAAGAATGGGGGATGACATATTCGATCTGGTTAATAATAAGAGGGGCACAGATTATCTGTGCCTTTTTGCATTTATTATGGATTTAATTAGGTACTGCTGTTATTTTTCTCTTAAAGTAAAAATCTTTGTCTAGAAGATATTCTTCATCGGGACTAAGTTCAGCATCAAGCAAAGTTTTAGTTGTGTATAGATTTTTTAGATTATATGTATGGTAGTTCTTTGAAATAACTTGCTTGATTTTTTCTATAAATATTTCAGCGTCAATAAAATCTTGTGGGTTAAGTGAATCTAGAGAGATACAGATAGCATCTATTTTGGTGTTTCCATGTCCATCTGAAAAGACATCTTCTCTAATAGTTATCATTTCATTCAAGTCATTTGGAAGATCAGATATTTTGATGAAATTATCACTTAAAATATTGTTATCTTCATCCCAAATGCTGTATTTTGAATCAAAAATTCTTAAATCAGCACTTTGTACCTGTATCCTTAGAAAAAATACATTATCATTATTAAGCATACGATTAATCATTAATCTCATTAATACTTCCTCCTTTCAATATCTAAGAAAATTATACACTTAAATAAGAATGAATAATGTCGAATAAGTACTTAGTGTAAAAAAATTAATGTCATCAGTTCAAAACTTAAGAGTTATGAACGTGAAAAATATAGAAGCAAAATGCTCACATCTTATATGCTTAAACAGCTTACAAAAGTATACTTATTCAGGTGAATCACCTTAAAAGAACATTAACACTTTGACATCATGACTTTATAGTATTAAAATAATAAGTGTCTAATAAAACACTTATTAAGTAAGACATCTAAAATTGATATAATCTTCAATGCATAAGATCTATAAAGGTCCAAAAAGTGTCAAATAAACTGAAGCAGTTATTATTGGTACAACAAGTGAATCTTAATTAGTAAGCAACTAATCTATGATTAAACTAAATAATAGCAGGACATATAGCTATTAAAAATTTCTATTGTTTTCTATTGAAAATAACTTTATAAATACCCCCGCACATATAACTTTAAATGAAGGCATAGACAAATTAGATTATCCATACCTTCATTTAAAGTTATATTAGTTCATTTTATCTTTTATTATATTTATCAATACTATCACCTCTAGCAATAGTATTGCCAGTGAACACGAAGGCTAAAAGCGTATACCTTCTAAAGGAGATGGAGTTAGACCACGCTTTTGGGATTTAAATATGGTGAAATACTCACAAGCATGTGTATATAATCTGGACATGCCTCAGCTTCTATACGTTATCCACATAACTTTCGCAATATCTGACCAATATCTGCTTTTAATTCGTTGTATATAACTTTCCGCCTATGACTTAGAGGAAATACTATATGATATTCACATCTATACGCAGAATGAGCTGTTGTCTTTATTTAGTTTTTCATCAAAAACCCTCCTATTATAGTAGTAATGCGGTCGTCAAATATACATTCCATTATAATAGAAGGGTTTATATACTAAAGTTCCCTTACCTACCCCTAGCAAAACTAGGGGTTTTGTTACGCTAAAGCATGTATCATTTTTATACTTTATTTAGTGCTTATTTTATTTTTTTAAGTATTAGTTCTTATTCTTTAATTGTTGCAGATCAATGACTTTTATTGCCCCCTGAGTATATATTGTTAATAGTGATTTTTTTAAATCTATACCAATTATATTGTCAACAGATGCTAGAATTTCTTTGCTTTTGCCATCAGTAATAGTTAATTGTAGTTGGCTTAAATCAGCTGAAGCATTTATCTGGATTAATGTATTGCTAACAGGATCTGATAAATTTATAGACTTCTTTTCAAACTCATCAGTATCTGAGTATATAGTGTCATTATTAGTGCAGTATACTTGTCCATTAAGTACCACGATTTGGCTTGAAACAAGACCTGTTTTAATAATGTTAGGTTTATTATTATAATCAGATATGTTTAATGCATAGAGTGTATAAGTACTCGTAGCATAATTATATGATATGTAATACAAGATATTGTCTATTAAGGCACCAGAGAGAATTGCACCATTAGTATGTGTGTATTCATATAGCTGGTTGTCGGAATATTTCACTATTACAGACTCTGTTTTATTTACATCAGCATAGTTGGCTTTTATGAAGAAATAATTCAATTCATCTGTAGCTAAGGGAAAAATTGCGGAATTCACTTCGTCCTCTAGCTTATAGACTTCAGTTATATTTCCTTCATTATATTCTAATATGCTGAAGTGATTATTGTAACTATCCCCAGATGTATAGTATGAACTGGGAGTGTTAAATGCATATTGAATTATGCCAGTTCCAGTATAAGGCTCAATTGGTAAACCTGTGTTTTTAATTGCATTATACTTGACAAACTTTTGTGAGAAGTGGTCATAAGCAAGCAGTTCCCCATTGTCAAGATTCCAAGCTGTTGTTTCGGTGTTAGGTGTTGCTGGGGTATTGAAAGCACATCCGGTTAAGCATGTTAAGACTAGTAGAGTTGTAAATATGACTTTTTTAAACAATTATATTAAACTCCAGATGTTATTTCATATGTTTTAGCATCATCCACAAGTTTTACTTTAGCTGTATTTGCGATTGAAATTGTACCAGTTCTGTAATCTTTGCTTGGAGTAACAATCATGTTAGAACCATAGTCAGCTATTTTTTGACCTTTTGTGTTTTCCCAGTATTTAGATACAGTATTTGCAGTTTGCCAAGATGATGAAGCTCCAACTGATACTTCACTATCACTGATACCTAGTGAAATACTTGCTGAATTTCTTAATGATGCACTGCCTTGCCATGTGGTTCTGATCCATTCAACTGCACGGTCTCCTTCATAAACAGCAGATACTTGGTAATCCCATTTATAGATGTTACCAGATGATGTAGGTGATGTAGATCTCCATGAGTTGGAATATAATGTCCCTTTCCCGCCAGGAATTATTTTGTAGTCATCATCTTTTAAACGTTTTAATTGTTGTGATTTATAGATCTCTATAGGACTAACACCTGAAGTATCAGTTTGTGGCATTTGAGATGCAAAAGTTCCTACGCTAGATATTGTTAATATTGCACATCCGATAATACTTTTTAAAATGTTTTTATTCATAAAAAACCTCCTAATTATTTGTTTTTTCTTACACTAATCCAAAATCTATTATGCAATATTTTTAGAAAATAGTCAATATATTGAAAAAAATAAAAATTGCAATCTTTCGTTCAAATAGGTGGCTTAGATATTTAAAGTTTCCCAATACATTGCTTTGCGAGATAATGTGGAACGAATTTATTCATGAGAAAACATACTTCTAGAGTAGTTAAGAGTAAAAACAAAGATACGCTAAAATAGAATTTTCAAGTAAACTTACTGTAGGATTCATTTTATAAATGCAGTGTCAAAACTTAAGAGTATTGACACTTATTTTGTTGAAACGTATAATCAATACATTAACGGTGTCAATACATAGTATCAAAAGTATAGGAGAAAAATATATGATTTATGGATATGCAAGAGTAAGTACAAAAGGACAAGCTAAGGATGGAAATAGTTTAGAGAGCCAAGAACAACAGTTAAGAGAAGCAGGAGCAGTAGAGATTTGTTCTGATAGTTTTACAGGAACAAAGATGGATAGACCAGAACTAGATAAGTTATTAGAAAAGCTTTCAGAAGGAGATACATTGATCGTAACTAAACTTGATAGAATTGCAAGAAGCATGACACAGGGGAGTGAGCTAGTAACAAAGTTAATTGAAAAAGGGATACGAGTACACATTTTGAATATTGGTGTAATGGATAATACTCCTGCTTCTAAGCTTATTAGAAATATATTTTTTGCATTTGCAGAATTTGAAAGAGATATGATTGTTGAGCGAACACAGGAAGGTAAAGCTATTGCTAAGACAAAGAGTGGATTTAAAGAGGGGAGACCTAAGAAATTTACACAAGAACAATTAGCACATGCGTTGCAATTATTAAAAGAGAATAGTTATGCAGAAGTTGAAAAAATGACAAAGATTAGTAAAAGCACGTTAATTAGAGAGAATAGAAGGAATAGGTAAGTTGTATTAATTTTAAATATAATAAATATTTACAATATTATAAAAATGAATTAATATAGTGTTATGTACTTTACAATATGTAAGGAGAAGTTTATGCTAAAACAACTATATACACAAGCAAATTTCTTAAGTTTAACTAATGAAGATATAGTAATGATACAAGAACACCTAGATTTAAATTTAGAAGATGAAGAAGATATATATAAGTATCTTTATGATAATATGAATACATTGGAGCAAAATCCAGAAGTTGATGAGATTATTTCAAAAAAGCTTTTGGCAGGTCAATGTACTGTAAAATGGTTTAAATACGAATATAATGATGAATTTTCAAAAGAAGTGTTAAAAGAAAAATTAGAATCAGTAGATATAGGATTCAATGCAAATATTAATCAAAGAGGACAACAAGATAATATAGATAACATAGTTAGCATAATTAAAGAAGGAACACAATATATTATAAAGATATTTATACAAGATGGGTATAAAAGGATTAATAATGGGTTAGAATCAAGAAAAGAATTATTTATTAGAGATGTAGTGGTAAATATTAATATAGATGAATGTTGGGTAGAAATTAGAGCTAAGAACAACCAGTGTAAAAGAATTGAACAGATTCTTAGTGAAAAGGTTGGTTTAAAAGAACTGAAAGAAGTTGAATTGTTATCTAACTATCATAATGATGTAAATGAATTTAAAAATAGTTTATATAATGGATTTTACCTACACTATAAGGCTATGCCATCTGAAGTGATAGAATTGACGCAGGATGATGGAATTGCTATGGTAAAAATAATAAATTCAATTGATGAATATTTTAATGACAATGATGGTAATAAGTTATTAGAGAGATTACAGACTATATCACTTGATATAGAAGGATTATCTTTAGTTTCTATACTTTTAGCTGGAATTGATAATATGGGCGTAAAACTAAGAAATGACAGTATAGTAGATATGAGTGAACAATCATTATATACAGTATTAAAAGATCATTTAATTGAAGATAGTAGTTATATTAGATTTTCAATAGAACCTAATGGGGCACTTTATACTATGCAATTAGGGTTAAATACAAAAAATATAGTTTTTAGAACATCTGTTACGGAGGAAGTTATTTCTTATATTAGAGATAAAGTTTTATAAATTTAATGAAAAGGAGGAAGGCTTATGTCAGGGTTCAATACTAATGCAGTTGAAATAGAAGAGTATATAAGAGAGATGGCAAAGAAAGATAGAATAAAGGCATTTTATCCACAAACTATTAGTAGAAAATTAAATATTCCTATAGATATTGTATGGGCACAACTGATGACATTAAGCAATCAAGGGGGAAGAATACATTTACAGTATGAAGTAAAATGTTTAGAGGATCTTAATACTTTAACAACAGTTGAAGAGTGTAAAGCAATAATAGGTAAGGAGTTAACTTGTGAAATATGTGGAGAAAGGATAGAAGTTACGTATAATAATTTATATCCTATATTTCGTATAGATGAAGAATATAAGAGGTGTGTAAAAAAAAAGTAGTGTCTAATAGAAGAACATTAGATACTGCAAGTAATAATGATATGCTATCACTTGTTGAATTAAATAAGTTAATTCAAAAATCAAGCGGTAATAATATATTTATTACAATTGCAGGAGGAGATATTATGATGGAATCAGAAAAAATGGGAATTAGTATGTCTCAAAATATAGCTAATAATAGTGGAACAGCTAATATGGCAGCAGGAAGCATTGTATCTACTAATTATACAACTCAAGGTAGTAAAGAAGACATTAATACAGTGTTAGAGAATCTTAGAAACCTAATTAACAGTGGTGATTTTAGTCAAGAAGACAAAGAAAGTGTAGTAGATGATATAGATACTATTCAGGAACAAATTAATAATACTTCTGGAGACTCTGGAAAGGTTAAAACTAAATTAAAAAAGGCATTAGCAGGAATTAAGGTGTTTATAAGTAATATGCCATCTAATATAGCAACAGCAACAGCAATAGTAACTCAAGCTAATGATTTATATGAAAAGATAAAACCAATTATAGGACAGTAAAGAGGTTTACATAGGGTTGTAAATAAAAATAGAAAATGCTATACTAAGTCCAGTAGCTAGATTATATAATAATCTAGTGCATATGATCGGACAAATTAATAATTTCAAGGTGTACAAGCACCAAGTAACTGAAGCGGTAAGGCTCTGGACTCTGACTCCAGTACCTTAACATTAAAATAAAGCACCTCATTGTAAATTACTGAATATCAGTAGCTTGCAATGGGGTGCTTTTGATTTATAGTATATAATAAAGCTAGAAAATGAAATATTATAAAATATAACCCAACCTTTTTTTAACTTTAGTGTCTATTAAAGTGTAAAGCACTTTATAGAGGAGAATATGGGTAAAAAACAAGTAGAACAAATAGTAAGTGAATATCTGAAGAAGATCTATGGCTTTATGCTTAAGAAGACGGGAAATTTACAAGATGCAGAGGATTTGGTACAGGAAACAGTTTTGAAGTTATATCGCATGCTACTTATAAATGAAATTGATAATATTTCAGCATATGTTTGGCGGGTGGCACGACACAATTTTTTAGAACCACATTATCTCAAAACATTGCTTATTGTGTATGGCAGGAAGGGGCTATATAAAAATAGAAGGTAATCCCCATAAGCAATTTGTAACATCCTTGCAGATTGTATGGGTACGTGATAAGAAAGTCAGAGCGAATTTATTGGAGCTAGACTATAAGTTAAGGTTAAGGTAAATTATGTAAAGGCAGTGCTGCAAGAAACGGGCCTATGAAAAAATCTCTGTAAATACTTTCTATGATAATTGAATAAGGGTAGAAATGGCATACTTGACCATTTCTGCCGTGGCTATACTATAGCCTGTAGAAAATAAGCATGTCAAGGGCACCCTCGTATGAGGGTGTTTATTTTACCCTTGATATGCTTTTTTCGAAAGGCTACTACAATGGTAGCCTACCTTCGAACATAATACTCAGCTCACCGTATACTTTACCCCAGTTTCGAAGTGGCATAGACCATTTCTTAGTTGCCTCAAAGGTCGCTAAATACAGTGCTTTGAGCAGGGCTGTATCACTTGGAAATACGCTTCTCTGGCGATTAAGTTTTCTGTAGGTACTATTAAGGCTCTCTATAGCATTTGTTGTATAGATGACCTTTCTTACGTCCGCAGAAAACTTAAAGATGGGGCTAATAACATCCCAGTTCGTTTCCCAACTCTTCATGGCATAGGGATACTGTTCATGCCATTTTTCAGCTATTTCTTGCATCACTGCATAGCCTTGTTCCTCACTTACTGCATGATAGATTTTCTTTAAGTCTGCTGCAAAAGCTTTCTTATCCTTCTCAGAAACGTACTTTAAGGTATTTCTAACCTGATGTACAATGCAACGTTGGTATTCAGTGTTTGGAAAAGCTACGTTAATGGATTCCTTTATGCCTGAAAGACCATCCGCACATAATACTAAAATATCATTAACACCTCTATTTTTGAGTTCATTAAGCACACCTAACCAGTACTTACTACTTTCATTTTGGCCTACCTGAATGCTAAGCACCTCTTTATGCCCATCCATTGTAACACCAAGAATAACATAAGCTGCTAGTTTACGAATGACATGATTCTCTTTAACAGAGAAATGAACAGCATCAATAAATACAATAGGATAAACAGATGCAAGTGCACGATGCTGCCAGTCTTCAATCTCAGGTAATAGCTTATCTGTTACATCAGATACAAAGCCCTCACTTACTTCAAAGCCATAAATGTCTTCAATTTGCTCTGAAATTTGTCTGGTTGTAAGACCTTTAGCATACATAGCGATAATTTTTTCGTCTATTTGTGAAATATCCTTTTGTCTCTTGTGAACAATCTGTGGTTCAAATGAACTTTCACGATCTTGAGGTACTTCAAGTTGTACTTCACCATAATGACTTCTAACAGCCTTAGGCTTATAGCCGTTACGTGAGTTGGTATTATTAGAACGTTGATGAGCTTCATAGCCTAGATGATGATCCATTTCCGTTTCCATCATTTCCTTAATCGTACCACCCAGTAAATCTTTAAGTGCATCTTGAATATCTTGAGCACTTTGAATGTTATACTCATTAATCAATCCCTTAATAATATTCTTTTTACCTTCACTTAAATTTTCTCTTTTCCTTCGTCCCATAAAAAACAGCCTTCTATGAATTTATTTTATCATAGAAAGCTGTACTAGAATTTAAATTTACAGACTTTTCTTCACACACTCCAAGAAACACCTAAATAGCTTTATAAAATGCAAAAGTTTAATTTACAACAGATCTTCCGCTCAGATGAGTGGTTTTTAGTTATAGAAATTAAGATTAATCTAAGTATAAATCAATGTAAGCTAGTCCAAATTGTCTTTCATCTCCTAAATCTAGAGTCACCTTATAAATGTTGCCTTTCTTTAAATCCATTTCAATAAATGGATAATATCCTTCAGATCTAAAACCGACGCATCCTTCATTAATTAACTCATTAGTTTTAACATTATAAACTTCATAATTTGCATTTACAAGAAACTTAGAGACACTAAAAGTATGATAGGCGGTTTGCGTAGGTGAAATATAAAAGGTGTATTTTCCATCACTTATAATATTTTCAAAGAAATGGGGGCCGTTTAGTTGTTTGTTATACCCAAAGATAAGTAGTAGGACAACAAGTAGAATACCTATTAGTGGCAGTTTTTTTGCATATTGGCGGAACTGAATTTTCATTAAATGATAATCTCCTTATAAGTAGTAGTAAGTGTAGAAAATGGCAATAAACATTGATTTTATTATATTAGAGAAAATGAAAATTTGGTATATAAACAATTTATAAAAAATTAGATAAATATATTTGGAATCTATAAAAAATAATCAATTAATATGCTAAACTGTTAAAAAGGCTATTTATTAAAATTTATAAATTTTTGGGGGCAAAGATGAAAAGTAGAATGTTATTTAATGAAGGCTGGATGTTTACAAAACAACCTTTAGATACGAGTTTACAAGAAATCAATGGCAGGCAAGCGTGTTTCAAACCAGTCAGCATACCTCATGATTGGCTTATAGAGGACACACATAATTTATATGAAAATAGCACAGGTTGGTATAAAAAAGTTTTTAGTTTGAAAAAGAAGGAAGGAGCTATTTATTTACTTCGTTTTGATGGTGTTTATATGGATAGCACAATCTATGTCAATGATATAAAGGTAGGGGAGTGGAAGTATGGCTACTCTGCCTTTGAAGTGGATTTAACAGCTGCACTTAAAGATGGAGAAAATGAGATTAAGGTCAGTGTAAGGCATGAAAGTCCTAATAGCAGATGGTATAGTGGGGCAGGAATTTATAGAGATGTATGGTTTAAGGAAGTAGAAGAGAGTCATTTGGTTTCAGATGGCATTTATATTACAGCTACGCCAGAAGATGAAGCTGAATTAGGGGGAGTATGGAAGGTAGAAATAGATACAGAGGTAGTCTGCAAAAAAGAAGTGACCTTATGTTATCGTCTTATACATAAAAATTCAGGTGAGGAAGTTAGCCTCTTAGCGGCAAAAGGCAATGCAGCAGCAGGGCAGGTTGAAAGCAGTTCGGCTGCAATGAAGGTTTTGCCAGCAGAAGGCGTGGTAAACGTGCAAAGTACTTTTTATGTAAGTGCACCTAATCTATGGGATATTGGAAATCCACAGTGTTATATTTTAAAGGCAGCTTTAATGTGTAACGAAGAAGTCCTTCAAGAAGAAAATGTTCAATTTGGTTTTAGGACGATTACATTTAAGACGGATAGCGGCTTTTATTTAAATCATAAACATGTGAAATTAAATGGCGTGTGTGAGCATCATGATTTAGGCGCTTTAGGTGCAGCGTATTATGAGTCAGCTATGCGTAGGAAGTTTGAGACCTTAATGGCTATGGGTGTAAATGCTCTTAGAACCTCACATAATATGCCAGCTGAAAATGTCATGATGTTGGCAGATGAAATGGGGATTTTAGTGGTGGCAGAGGCCTTTGATATGTGGGAGCGTTCAAAGACAACCTATGATTATGCTAGATTCTTTAATGATTGGTATAAAAAAGATGTAGCAAGCTGGATTCGCCGTGACCGTAATCATCCAAGTGTCATTATGTGGAGCATTGGAAATGAGATTTATGATACCCATGAGAGTGAAAGGGGACAGGTTGTCACAAAGTTCCTTTTAGAAGAAGTAAGAAAACATGATCCGAAGCATCATGCCCCTGTGACTATAGGTTCGAACTATATGCCTTGGGAAAATGCACAGAAGTGTGCGGATATTGTTAAAATGGCAGGCTACAATTATGGGGAAAAATATTATGATGCACATCGTGAAAAATATCCGGATTGGATTATTTATGGCAGTGAAACAGCCTCCGTTGTACAAAGCCGTGGGATTTATCATTTCCCATTTAACAAAGCTATACTTTCAGATGATGATGAGCAGTGCTCTGCATTAGGTAATTCAACAACAAGCTGGGGTGCACCCTCTCCAGAATTTTGTATTATTCATGAAAGAGATACAGCGTATTCTTGTGGTCAGTTTATTTGGACAGGATTTGATTATATAGGAGAGCCTACACCTTATCATACAAAGAACTCTTACTTTGGGCAGATTGATACTGCTGGTTTCCCTAAAGATTCTTATTATATTTATCAGGCTGAATGGACGGATTATAAAGAGGCACCTATGGTTCATGTTTTCCCTTATTGGGACTTTAATGAAGGGCAATTAATAGATATTCGTGTATGTTCTAATGCAGCAAGGGTTGCGTTATTCTTTAATGGAGAGAGTCAAGGTACTTTTGATATTGACCATCAAAAGGGCAAACAGCTTTTAGGCCATTGGCAGATTCCCTACAAAGAAGGCGTGCTAGAAGCGGTAGCATATGATGAGGAAGGCCGTATTATTGCAAGGGAATGTAGGAAATCCTTTGGAGAAGCGGCAAGTATTGTAATGCAGCCTAATAAAATGCAGCTGTTAAATGACAGTAAAGATTTAGTCTTTATAGAAATCAGCATGGTAGATGAAAATGGTAATCCAGTAGAAAATGCCAATAACCGCGTACAAGTGGCAGTAAGTAACGGCGGTAAACTTATGGGCCTTGATAATGGGGACAGTACAGACTGGGATTCCTATAAAGGCAACAGTAGACGTTTATTCTCAGGCAAACTTTTAGCAATCGTTGCAGCAGATAAAAATTATCAAGGAGAGCATATAGAAGTTACAGTTAGCGCGTTACATATGCCAAGTACAAAACTTAAATTGCAAGTCATACAACAGGTGGTACTGCAAAATGAGTCACAGGAATTAGTAGCAGGAGAAGCCCAAGAAGAAATACAACAAGTAGCAGGAAAAAGAGAAGTGGTAGAGACGACAGAAGTAGAGGCCATAAATAATTTAGAAGAAGTTCCAGTAAGAAAAATTGAGATTATAAGTCCGAGTGGCAATAAGTTAAATGAAAATCTGCAAGAAGTAGAAATCACTGCTAAGCTTTATCCGGATTATGCAACTTATAGGGATATAATCTGGCAAGTGGTAGATGACAGCGGCATCCCATCTAATTTAGCAATATTAGAAGTAGAGGATGATATGGCAGCAGGGAGTCAAATAGAACCTGAAGCAGGACATAAAGCAAAACTTAAAGCCTTAGGTGATGGCAGCTTTAGAGTCAGATGTTTATCAAAAAATGGCTGTGAGAAGGTACACCTTATTTCTCAATTAGACTTCACAGTTACTGGATTAGGTCAGGCCTATCTTGATCCGTATGACTTTATTAGTGGGGGTGTCTATGACTTTGCAAAAGGTGAAGTAACGAGTGGCAATGAAAAAGGTGTGGCGACAGCAAGAGATGGTCAGACAGAAGTAGGGTTCCATAATATTGATTTTGGGGCCTATGGCAGTGATGAAATAACACTCCCTATTTTTGCATTAGATAGTAAAGCCTATGATATTGAAATTTGGGAGGGCATGCCAGGAGAAGAAAGCAGTGAAAAGGTTGCACAGGTTGTTTATCAAAAGCCTTCTATCTGGAATGTTTATCAAGAGGAAACATATAAGTTAAATAAACGCATCCGTGGGATTAGCAGCATTTGTTTCGTACTTAAGGATAAAGTGCATATCAAGGGCTTCTCATTTAAAAAGTATAATCGTGCCCTTGAGCAGCTGGGGGCTAATGAATGTGACCATATTTATGGCGATCAGTTTAATGTAACCCAAGATGAGATAAGAGAGATTGGAAATAATGTAACTATTGCCTTTGAAAATATGGACTTTGGAGAAAAAGGCGTAAGTAAGCTTACGATTTGCGGGGAGTCTCCAATTGATAAAAACTCAATTCATCTCCGTTCTAATAATGGAGAGGAAGAAGAAAAGCAATTGTTGGAGTTCTTATATAGTGAAGGTGAGGCCATTAGAACTTATGAAATTAAGAAGATGACAGGTCTACAGAATATTTCATTTGTATTCTTGCCAGGCAGTAATTTTAATTTCAAATGGTTTAAATTTGAATAAGAAGCTGCTTTTTGCAAAGTTCAATAAAGGCATGCAAAGCTGGGGAAACCCATTTGCTTTTGTGATAAAGGACCTGGGAGATAATCTCAAAATCTGGGCCGTACCAGTTTAGGGGGAGGAGTTTGCCACTGGCAAGTTCATCTGTAACGGCAATTTTGGGTAGCAGGCATAACCCAAGTCCACTCATAGTAAAGAGTTTGATGGCATGAATACTGCCTGACTCTAGTGTGATATGAGGGGTAACACCTGCATCTTTTAAAATACGTTCGAAGGCAGCACGATAACTACAGCCGATTTCTGTTAATATAAGGGATTCTCCTTCTAAATCTTGAGGGAGAATCTTTTCTTTTTGTAATAAAGGATGCCCTGGATAGGCTAGGAGCACCATAGGTTCATCAGATTCAATTTCAGAAATGAATTCACTGCTTTCTATTTTTGCCCCTAATGAAAATGCCACATCTATAAGGTTGTCATTTAAAAAATGTCTGAAGTCAGCACAGCTTCCAAACTTCAATGAAATTTCTACCTCCGGATAAAGCTGACGATATTCTTTAATAATTTCAGGTAGGCGAATGACACAGAGAGATTCAGCAACCCCAATAGTAAGAAGTCCTTTAGGGGTAGTATCTTCACTGATATTATTTTTGATATCGGTTGAAAGGCGTAACATTTGTCTAGCATAAGGGATAAGTTTTTTACCTTCATGCGTTAAGAAAATATTTTTGCCCATGCGCTCAAAGAGTTTCACTCCCAACTCTTCTTCTAACAATTTAATCTGCGTGGTAATAGAAGACTGGGCATAATTCAGTTCTTCAGCAGCCTTAGTAAAGCTTTGCAATTTACTGATTGTAAGGAAAGTAGTAAGTTGCTTTAGATCCATTTCAAAACCTCCTATCAAAATAATTGAATGAAGCTATCTATATTATCAATTTTACTAATACTTAGTTTTAGCATATGCTAATAAAAAAGAAAATTCAATTATTTTTAAGGGGGTAATGGTATGAAAAGAAAATTCCAAGTGGGTGTGATTGGGGCAACAGGTATGGTTGGACAACGCTTTCTTTTACTCTTAGAAAATCATCCTTGGTTTGAAGTAAAAGTTTTAGCAGCCAGCAAGAAGTCAGCAGGACAAAGTTATGAGAAAGCAGTTAAAGATAGGTGGAAAATGACAGTTCCTATTCCAGAAAAATATAAGAAGATGATTGTAGAAGATGGGGAAGATGTAGCGTTTATAAGTAAGCAAGTGGATTTTGTATTTTGTGCTATTTCTTTAGAAAAATCTAAGACGAAAGCCTTAGAAGAAGCTTATGCAAAAGCTGAGATTCCAGTCATCTCAAATAACTCGGCTAACCGATATGAAAATGATGTGCCTATGCTGATTCCTGAAATTAATGGTAATCATATAGAAGTGATTGAAGCACAAAGGAAGCGCCTTGGAACAAAGAGAGGATTCATCGTTGTGAAGCCAAATTGCTCGATTCAAAGTTATGTGCCGCCTATTTCAGCTTTGATGAACTTTGAGCCAGAGAAGATTTTAGCTTGTACGTATCAGGCAATATCAGGCTCAGGAAAATCCTTTAAAGAATGTCCTGAAATCGTAGATAATGTAATACCTTCTATTCCAGGAGAAGAAGAAAAAAGTGAACAGGAACCCCTTAAAATCTGGGGACATGTGGCAGAAGGAAAGATAGTGAATGCCAAGGCGCCACTAATCACAACGCAGTGCATTAGAGTTCCCGTTTCGGATGGTCATTTAGCAGCAGTGTATGTAAGTTTCAAGAAAAAGCCTTCTAAAGAGGAAATTTTAGACGCCATTAATCATTATAAAGTGAATTCAATAGCAAAAGATTTACCAAGTGCACCTGAGAAGTTTCTATATTATATGGAAGAGGCAAACAGGCCACAAACTAAATTAGATAGAGAGTTTGGACATGGGATGAGCATTACGATTGGCAGATTAAGAGCAGATACGCTATTTGACTATAAGTTTGTGTGTTTGTCACATAATACATTAAGAGGGGCTGCAGGCGGCGGTGTATTATCAGCCGAATATTTAGCAGCAGCAGGGTATCTGGTGCCAAGACTTGAGCTTGAATAAGAAAAATTTAATTAAAATCAATTTTAAAGAGATTAAGTTTTTGAATAGCCACTCTAGCAAAATTAAAATGCTAGGGTGGTTATGTTATTTTGAAAATATTCGGAATATGTTATACTGAGTGTAATGATTGGAGCAACAGATTTTTAATTGGGATACTATAAAGCTATGAAAAAATAAATATGGGATTTTCAAGAGGGGGATTGTGTTATGAAAGCTATAGTATTAGATATGTATGGTGTAATCGTAAAGCAGACGGGTGATGACTTTGTGCCATATGTTCAGCAGACGTTTCCTGATTTAAAGCCTGAAGAAATATACACACCTTGGTTTAAAGCTGATGCAGGAGAAATAACATCTTTAGAAGTTTGGAAAAGTCTTGGATTTGAAGGGGATCTGGAGCAAATTGAAAAGGATTATTTAGATACCATAGAGCTCAATGAGAGCTTTCTTGATTTTGCAGCCACTGTAAGCAAACACTACAAGATGGCGATTATCTCAAATGATTCCAGTAGATGGAGTAAATATCTCCGAGAAAAATTTGATATTAATAAATACTTTGATGTGATTAGCATTAGTGGTGATTTAAAAATTGAAAAGCCAGATAAGCGCATCTTTCAGTTGACAATAGAACAATTGGGCTGTAAGGCAGAAGAGTGTTTATATATCGATGATAGAGAGGGAAATTTGGAAGCAGCGGGCAAAATGGGAATGCATACCGTTTTATTTAATAGCAGGCATGTTCAATTTGAAGGTGATACGGTCACTGATTTTAATCAGCTTACAGATAGGTTGTTAGGATATCGTCAAATTTAGAATAAGCTTAAGCTATTAGGAGATCATCAAAATTAGAATAAGCTTAAATTATTGGGGTGAAGGAGCATGGTACGAGAAGCAAACCAGAATGACTTAAAAGAAATATTAGAATTATACTTGTATTTACATGAAGAATCAGTTCCAGAAACGTCTAATTATTTATTAGACACATGGCATGAAATCATAAAGGATAAAAATCATCATTTGTTGGTAAATGTAGTTGATGGGAAGATTGTTTCATCATGTGTATGTGTAGTTATTCCGAATCTAACTAGAAATATACGTACCTATGCATTTATTGAAAACGTTGTGACACACAGGGATTACAGAGGAAATGGTTATGCAACAGGGTGCCTGAATGCTGCAAAACAAATAGCAGAAGAAAATAATTGCTATAAAATGATGTTGCTTACAGGGTCCAAGCAGCAGAAAACATTAGATTTTTATAAGAAAGCTGGATATAACTGTACTGATAAAACGGCTTTTATTCAATGGCTGGATATGTAGAGGGTGTAGGCTTTAATAGCGGCGAAGTGGTGGAGTATTTAGATGTACAAAATATTGCAAAGCAAACAATGGAATATGTAAAGTTAATTATTTGCCAGGAATGAAGTAAGTTGATATTAGAAAAATATGCAAGGACAGTTATTCAATCTCAGTTTAATAAGAGAGATATTTAATATTTTAGGTGGTACAGGAGGAAGCGCATGGAATTTATTGAGTTAATAAAAATTGCAACACAAACTTTAAATCCTAGAACTTTAGCGGAGGGTTCGTATGCGGGTTCTGTGGCAGCAGCATTAATAACGGATAAAGGAAATGTCTATAAAGGCGTATGCATTGATACATCTAGTTCCATGGGATTTTGTGCAGAACATGCAGCCATAGCTGCGATGATTACAGCAGGAGAAAGTAGGATTGAAAAGATTGTATCTGTATGTGATGGGGAAGGCGTAGTGGCACCTTGCGGAAGATGCAGAGAATTCATGTATCAGATCAATCATGAGAATCTAAATACAGAAGTTCAATTACATAATGAGGTTGTAAGACTGAAAGAGTTACTGCCTCATATTTGGAAGGACTAGTTTAATCAAGGGGGAATCATTATGGCAAATAACGTTAAGGTATATGAAGAAAGACTAAGAGGGGCCATGATTAATCATGATTGCGAGGAATTAGATAAGCTAGAGTCAGAAAAACTGCAATTTGTTAATCATAGGGGACAAATGATTACTAAGTAAGATGATATTGAGGCGCATATTTTATCAGTAGCTGAAACAGATGAGGGGCAAAGCGTGACGGGAAATACTATGCAGTTTTGCTTACATTATGTAGAAGGTGAAGAAGATAAAGTAAGACATGCATATAAGATGCTTCAAGAAGGCAGTAAGATTTTAATGCTATTAGGGCCTTGTGATTTTAGTCCCTTATGTACAGACTTTATTGATAAATTTGGCGTTAGATGGTGCCTCTTTATATAGAAAGCTTTAGTGATTGAAGGAAAGAAGTAAGATTATATTTCACATGATAAGGGAGATTAGAGTTTATGGATAAGGAGACTTTAAAAAGTGTAAAAGAGTATTATCGCGTTATGGAAGAAAGCATTAAGGACTTACCTATTGAAACACAAGAAAAACTGTATAAACCTTGTGGGATTAATTGTGCAAAGGGCTTTGTTTTAAAAGAGCAGAAAAGACAATTTGAAGAATGTCATGGCGATTTGGATTTACAGTATGAAAGGTATGGTAACTCAGAATACTTCTTTGGAAAAGTTATAGAAAAGGGGCATGTTTATGAAATAGGGTATCCAAGATGCCTTTGCTACATGGTTGATGCGGGCTTTGCACACTTACCAGTTCATTGCGAGTGTTCGCGTCAAAGTATCCTTTATGTTTTGCAGGAATTGATGCCTGATAAGAAAATAGAAGTGCAGACAATAGAAACTGTATTATCAGGAGCTGAAAAGTGCCGTTTTCGTGTAGTGATTGAATAAAAGTAAGCTAGGGAGAACGAGAAAGTTATGATGAGTGGATTAAATAAGGAAGATATTGTGATAGGTTTGCAGCAAATGGGTATAAAGCAAGGTATGGATATTGAAGTACATAGTTCCCTAAATAACTTTAAGTTGGTAGGAGGATAATAGATGGTTGATTTTGAAAGAACCTTTGATAATGCAGCAATGGATTATGATAGAAGTCGTCTTGTGTACGGAAAAGAATTATATAATGATTTATTCAAGTATAAACAAATCCATTCTGGTAGCAAGGTACTTGAAATTGGCATTGGGACAGGAAAAGCGACGCTGCCAGTACTTGAGACAAACTGTCATTTAGTTGCAATTGAACCAGGAGAACACCTGGCAAATCTTTCAAGAGAGCAATTTCAAGCATACCCTCATTTTTCTTTATATAATGTGGCGCTACAGGACTATGTATGTCCTGCTGGTTCTTTTGACCTTATATATGCAGCGACAGCATTTCATTGGGTGCCGGAAGAATATGGTTACAAAAGAGTTTATGAATTACTAAAAAGTGGTGGGGCATTTGCCAGATTTGCTTACCACGCCGGTTCAGATAAGCAGCGAAAAGCACTTACATCAGAAATACAAGCACTTTATAAGGAGTATATGCACTGCGAAAGTGAACCTAGAGAATATTGTGGAGAGGATGCAAGAAGATTAAGTGAGATTGCAAAGAAATATGGCTTTGTTGATACGCAGTACAAACTATATCATTTCACAAAAGATTTTACAGCAGATGAGTATATGGAATTATTAAGAACCTATCCAGATCATATGGCAGTTGAGCAGCCCAATAGAGAAAAACTTTTTAATGCAATACATCATGCAATCAATAAAAGCGGCGGAATTATTACCGTATATTATACGATGGATTTACAGTTAGCAAGAAAGCTTTAGGATATAGAAATAATCTAGATATAAGCGAGTATAAATTTGATTAAGCTGGGCATATATGAATCATGATCGCCCAGAAGACAAGTTAGGCACCATTTATTTAATGCTAAAAATCCCTCCCATATTGGAAGAAGAGATTAAAATTTATAGCGTTAAGCGGAGAGGAAAGGCAGATGGAAATTTGGCTCATATTCAAGTAGTGAAGGATATCAGTATTTTGAATTGAGGTGATGAGAATGGGAAAAAAGAAAAAAGAGCATATCGTATTTGATAGGATGTTAAAAACGAAAGAAAGCATTCCCTTTTCAATAATAAATAAAAAGGTACGACAGAAAAAAGCAGATGAATTAAGGTGGGATAAGGGTGAACATAAGAAACATGACCATAGATGATTATGAGGCAGTGTATAACTTATGGCTTAATACGCCAGGAATGGGCTTAAATGATGTTGATGATTCCAAAGAGGGAATCCAAAAGTACTTGAAACGAAATCCGACGACTTGTTTTGTTGCTTTAGATCAAGACAGGATTGTAGGGGCAATTTTAAGTGGGCATGATGGCAGACGAGGCTATATAAGTCATACAGCAGTTGCGGTATCAGAAAGAAATAAGGGGATTGGCAAAGCTTTAGTAGATCATGCTATGGCAGCCATGAGAGAAGAAGGAATCGCCAAAGTAGCTTTAGTGGCTTTTAAAAAGAATGAGATAGGCAATGAATTTTGGGAACATAGAGGATTTACCGTAAGAGAAGATTTAAATTATCGTAATCTATCTTTAGTTCAGTTAACAAGGATAGATACTTAAGAAAAATCGGCAGACATTCTTTGCTGATAACACCTGAGTTTGGGAGTATGATTTGGCTAGGAGCAGTTTTGTGCGAGCAGGAGTTAAAACCTGATGCAATGAAAGAGGATATTTGCTTAAGAGCATTTGTTTTGGACGGATATAGTGTGAAAATAAACAAAAAAATAGGAGAGTATGGATGGAATTAAATGAGATAACAAATACAGTATCAACATATGTTACAAAGGTACCAGCAACAGAAAGTGCAGGACAGGTAATAGGTTTTGATAATCAGTTGATTTTAGATTTAGTGATTCAGCTTATTAATACGGCTCTTTTAATAGTGGCTGTTATTTTTATTATTTGGCTATGTATGTTAGGGATTAAGGCACTGAGGATATATATTAAAAAGAATAGCTGATTTAGAATAAAAAGATAAAAACTTGGGGGCAATAGATATGGAGATAGAAACGAAGCATTTAATGATAAGAAATTTTAAATTAGAAGATGAAGCAGATTTATGCGAATATATGCTGCAAAGAGTGAATGCAAATTTTGAAGCTTATCCTGATTTTACAGCAGAAAAAAGCAGGCAGGAAATAGAGTTTCGCTCTAAAAGTGACGAATTTTTGGCTATTGAGCTAAAGTCCAATCACAAGGTAATAGGCAATATTTATATTGGCAAAAGGGATTTCAATAGTAGAGAATTAGGGTATGTGCTTAACGAAAAGTATCAGAGAAAAGGATATGGCAGTGAAGCCGCTAAAGCAGTTGTAGATTATTATTTTACTCAAGGTGTTCATAGAATCTATGCAGAAACTTGCCCAGATAACATTGCCTCATGGAAGACGATGGAGAAGATTGGGATGGAACGAGAAGCTCATTTAAAGAAGAATGTATCATTTCATAATGATGCACAAGGAAGACCGATTTATTGGGATACATATATTTATGCATGCTTGGAAAAAAATGATAGTATCAATCTAGATTGAATTGAATATGGCGCATATGTAAAGCTTTAAGGTCTTATTAGGGCGTAGTGTGTCCCAAGGTAAATATATAGATTTCACATTTATAAAATTTAGTTATTCATAATCTTTAGCAATGTGAAATCATTGGGAGAAACTAATTTACCTACATATATATTTCAAGTTTTTAGTTGTTTTCGCTATATGAAATTAGAATTATAAATTTAGGGAGATGGGGATGTGTCAGTTGACTGTGGATTTAAGCAAGAAAATAATTGGTTTAGATATCGTGCTGGTGCAATTATAGTTGAGAATGATTGTGTGCTTTTTGCTGGGAATGAGCATGAGGATTATTACTATTCTATTGGCGGTGGCGTACATATGAATGAAAAAGCTGAAGATGCCGTTCGGCGAGAAGTGTTTGAAGAAACAGGCGTTAATTATGAGGTAGAGAGATTGGCTGTCATTCATGAGAACTTCTTTGATGGCGTGGGAGGAACTTTAGATGGATTGCATTGTCATGAAATCGCGTTATATTATCTAATGAAACCTAGAGGGACACAGCAACTGCATAGCAACAGTTATACCTTTGGGGTGAAAGAAGAAATGTATTGGATTCCGATTAAAGATTTGGACAGGTATAAAACATTTCCATCTTTTTTGAAGGAGTATCTGCATAATCCACAGAAGGAAATTGTTCATATTATAACGGATGAAAGGTGATAGTGGATTGGATGACAGCCAATTAGCTCATGCAATAAACTATATTACTTGTAGATTTAGCAATCCAAGGAATTAATACGGTTATTTTAATAATAGTAGCTGTTGTTATTATTAGGTTATGTATGTTAAGTATTAAGGCTTTAAAGATATATATTAATAAAAATAGTTGATTTTAAATAATAAGGAGAAAATTGAATGTTAAGAACAAAGGCAAAAGGTATCTTCAGTATAGTTTTAGGGTGTGCGCAGCTACTTATTTTATTGGGAAGTTTTCTGGCATTTTCATCTACCATAGAAATTCTTCCCTGGTATGAACCGTTAACGATGGGTGCTTTTTTCTTTATTATTGAGTTAATACCCGTTCAGATTGTGTTTACAATTATTTATTTAATAAAGTATAGTACACAACACCCTAGAAGCAGCATTAAGCTTATATCTATTATTAATGAAATGATGCTACTTATAGCATTTATTTCAGCTTTAATAAATGAAGCATGGTTCTATCCGGTTTGTTTAATAATGGCTTTTTTAGAAATATCATTAATTATATTTATGATATGGAGAGTGTATTTCTGTAGAAGAAGTAGTCGAAAGGATTAAATATAATATATTATGGAAAAGGGTTTAAGAAAATACTAAAAATGTATAAAAGGTAAAAGAGGAGTATATGTATGAAAAAAGGTATAATATTTGATTTAGATGGCACACTATGGGATTCATCAAAACAGGTGGTCGAGGCTTGGAATAGAGCACTAGCTAAGCATCCGGAATTAAAGAAGCAGATTTCGCTGAAAGAAATACAAGGCTTTATGGGAAAGACAATGCCTCAGATTGCAGCTTTAATGTTTCCTGATATGGCGGAAGAGAAAAGAGCTGCTATTTTAGATGAATGCTGTGATGAGGAGCAAG
The DNA here is from genome assembly GCF_982396655.1 of Cellulosilyticum sp. Classification (NCBI taxonomy): domain Bacteria; kingdom Bacillati; phylum Bacillota; class Clostridia; order Lachnospirales; family Cellulosilyticaceae; genus Cellulosilyticum; species Cellulosilyticum sp. The sequence goes on from NZ_CEVXFV010000024.1 coordinate 39,698, forward strand.
TATACTTATTAAAACATGGGGGGATTTTATACCCTTATTTGGAAGAAGTTTTAGGCAGATTAAAAGACAAGTATGGATTATATATAGTAAGCAATTCGCAAGATAGCTATGTACAAGCATTTTTAGAATATCATCATATGTCTAGTTATTTTGAGGACTATGAAATGGCAGGCAGAACGGGTAAATGCAAAGGTGAGAATATCAAACTCGTTATGGAAAGAAATAATTTAGAACAAGCAGTATATATGGGAGATACACAAGGGGACTTAGATGCGGCTGATTTAGCAGGAATTCCATTTATTTTAGCTGATTATGGATTTGGAAGTGTGGATAGAAAGACATATACTGTAGAGAAGTTTTCTGACTTAGAAGAGCTAATAGGGCACATTTTATAGAGCAAGAAAGGAGGTACAAAGGTGAACTTTAAGATTGCAGTTTTACAAAGTCATTCAACACCATATGATTTTGAAAGAAATGTTATGGCAATCGTTTCATATATTCAGCAGTCAGCACAGCAGCATGCAGATATTTTATTGCTTCCAGAGTGTTTCATTACAGGTTATGAATTGCCGATTAGTAATGAAGAAGCATTAAGTGATGAAAGCCCTTATTTACAAACTATATGTGATGCTGTAAAAAGTTATGGTGTAGGGGTAGTAGCTACAGCATTGACTAAAGGTAAAGATAAGCCGCGCAATACAGCTTTTGTGATTGATAAGGATGGAAAGATTATCATGAAATATTCTAAAGTGCATACTTGTGATTTTGCAGATGAAGCTTGCCTAGAGAGTGGAAACGAATTTAAAGTATGTGATTTCCATGGCATAAAGTTGGGCATTATGATTTGTTATGATAGAGAATATCCTGAGAGTGCAAGGATTCTTATGATGAAGGGTGCAGAAATTATATTAGTGCCTAATGACTGTGAATCAATGGCGCCGAGAATACAGGCACTTTCAACGCGTGCATATGAAAATATGGTAGGCGTTGTAATGGCGAATCCAAATGGGATTAATGCAGGTTGTTCTTGTGCCTTTTCTCCAATTTGTTGGGATGAACAGGGAAAATGTGTGGATAACACGCTTTTATTAGCGGATGAATTGACAGAAGGATTATTCTTTGCGGAATTTGATATGCAAGCCTTACGTTATTATAGAGCACATGAGATGATGGGAAATACTTTTCGTAAGGTTAAAGCCTATGGAGAATTATTAAATGAGGAAGTAAAAGAGCCATTTATTAGATCTTAAGCTTATAAAAGTTAAAAACCCCTTGACTTAGAGTTAACTCCAAGAATTATACTTTAAACATAATAACAAAGCAGGGAAATTTATTTATAGAGTTATTATAGATTTCACATTTATAAAATTTAGTTATTCATAGTTTTGAGTCATGTGAAATCATTAAGAGAAACCTATTTACCTAAATGTGTATTTTAAGCTTTTAGTGGGTTTCTCTATATTGTTAGCCAATAGGAAAGTTTAACTTTCTTTAGTATGATTCATAAAAGGAGAAGAGCAATGTCATATTCAATACTTAATAAAGTCAATGTACCACAAGATTTAAAAACGTTATCAAGAGATGAAATCAGAGTATTAGCAGATGAAGTAAGGGAAGTACTCATTAAAAAGGTGAGTGCCACAGGGGGGCATTTTGGACCAAACTTAGGAATGGTAGAGGCTACTATTGCACTTCATTATGTATTTAATTCTCCAGTAGATAAATTTGTCTATGATGTTTCACATCAATCTTATGCACACAAAATATTGACAGGAAGAAAAGAAGCTTTTATCAATCCTGAAAAATTTGGAACGGTATCAGGTTATACAACACCAGAAGAAAGTGAACATGATTTCTTTAAAATAGGTCATACATCTACATCAATCAGTTTAGCTTGTGGGCTTGCTAAAGGAAGAGATGTTCAAGGTGCGCATGAAAATATAGTAGCGATTATTGGTGATGGTTCTTTAAGTGGTGGGGAAGCTTATGAAGGCTTAAATAATGCAGCAGCATTAAAAAGCAATATCATTATATTAGTGAATGACAATGATATGTCTATTGCAGAAAATCATGGTGGCTTATACCAAAACTTAGCTAAGCTTCGTGAAACAGAAGGAAAAGCAGAAGATAACTTCTTTAAAGCCTTAGGTTTTGAATACCATTTTGTAAAAGATGGTCATAATGTAGATGCGTTAATAGAAACCTTTGAAAAAGTTAAAGATACAGATCATCCAGTAGTTGTGCATATGCATACAATCAAGGGAAAAGGATATGAGGATGCTGAAGTAAATAAAGAAGACTTCCACTGGGTAATGCCATTTGATTTAGAGACTAAAAAGCCTTTATTTGAATCCCCAGCAGGAGAAGATTATCTTGGGATAACAGAAGATTTCCTATTAGAAAAGGCTAAAAAAGATCCAAGCGTAGTAGCAATCAATGCAGCTACACCAAGCATAACAGGGGTTAATAAAGTAAGACATGAACTTGAAAAACAATATGTAGATGTAGGAATTGCAGAAGAACATGCTATCGCACTTGCTTCAGGAATTGCAAAAAGAGGTGGCAAACCAGTTGTATCTTTCTTAAGTACATTTATCCAAAGAACTTATGACCAGATTTCACAAGACCTTGCTATTAACAATAATCCAGCATTAATCCTTGTAAATTGGGGCGGTATTAGTAGTCAAGATGTAACACATTTAGGTTTATTTGATATTCCATTAATCTCTAATATTCCAAACATGGTTTATTTAGCACCAACGACTAAAGAAGAATACCTTGCCATGATGGAATGGGGGATTGAACAAATGGCACATCCTGTAGCAATTCGTGTACCGAATATGGAAGTTATAGCAACAGGTGTTAATGTTCTAGCTGATTTTAGCGATTTAAATAAATATGAAAAAGTAGAAGAAGGTAGTGAAGTTGCCATTATTGGTCTTGGTACTTTCTATCATTTAGGAAAGAAAGTAAAGGAAAAGTTAAAAGAAGTAGGTATCAATGCCACACTCATCAACCCAAGATTTATCACAGGTCTAGATGAAGATTTATTAACAAGCTTACAAGAAAATCATAAACTTGTTATCACATTAGAAGACGGTATCCTTGATGGCGGATTTGGTGAAAAGATTTCAAGATTCTATGGTAGTACAGATATGAGAGTCTTAAACTTCGGTGCAACTAAAGAATTTACAGACAGCGTATCAGTAGCCGAGTTATATGCGAGATATCATTTAACGGAAGAACTCATTATTGAGGATATACAAAAAGTACTTTCAGATATTAGAGGGTAATAAAGAAATATTTTTAGAGAACAGAAAGGGTTGCCATGAAATTAAGAATTTCATAGCAACCCTTTTTATAATACAGATATAAAAGTTTAAGGCAAAGAAGTTGTAACTTCTGAAGCTCTGCTTAGAGAATATATTTTTTGATTGAAATCATCCACAGTATTAGCGCTGTTTGGATGACTTCATCATAAATTTTTTCCAGTCTCCATGAGGAATATAACGCCCCTTACTGCGTACATAATCCTCATTAAGATATAAATATACCCAACACATTTCAACACTGCCATCTTTTAAGATGATAGGTCTTTTTTCTCGGGTATAGAGGTCAATACTAGGATTACCGGTATATCCTTCTAATAAATCAATGCTTTTCAGATGCTTAGTATGAGATAAGGTACAAATTTCACCATAAACAGTATCGGCGCCAGTGACGATAGCAGGATAACCAGCAGGTAAGTGGTATAAAGCGTAACCTTCTAGTTTGCCTTCTATAATAGGACCACGCATACGATGTTTAAAGACTTTGTCATGATTCCAGAAGTCTTGACGTAGAGAACCATATACAAATATTTTTTCCATGATAAATCTTCTTTCTGAGTTAAAGTTGAGTAATCAAGCTAAATGCCAAGTGCATTTAGTTTAACTTCGCAGTCAGAGTGAATTAGCAGATAGCACCTGCTGCAATGTGAATGTCTTCTTTGTGTGTGGCAGCAGCTTCGATACAAAGAGCAAGTCCTCTTGTAATATCTGCAGCTGACATTGAAGGTTGATTTGGTTTAGATGTTACTTGTGCTGGTACATAAGGTACGTGAATGAATCCGCCACGCATTTCAGGGAATTCAGTATGAATCATATGAAGGACACCATACATTACGTGGTTGCATACGAAAGTACCTGCTGTATTTGAAACAGATGCTGGAATACCAGCTTTAACCATTGCTTGTGTCATGGCTTTAATAGGTAAGTTGCTAAAGTAAGCAGCAGGCCCATCAGTAGCTACAGCTACATCCACTGGTTCGTTGCCTTCGTTATCTTTAATGCGTGCATCATCTACATTGATAGCCACGCGTTCAGGTGTAATGCCGAAACGTCCGCCAGCTTGTCCAACACTGATGATAACATCTGGTTTATGAATTGCTACAGCCTCACGGATTTTAGCAAGGCTTTTGCCAAATACAGTTGGGATTTCTAATTTGATAACTTCTGTCTCACCGATATAATTTGGAAGTGCCATAACAGCTTCTAAAGCTGGATTAATACTTTCACCACCAAATGGGTCAAAACCTGTAATTAAAACTTTCATTTAAATAGTCTCCTTTATATTCATAGAATATGTTAATTTCGTTCATTTATGTTGTCTAAATGAATTTAAGCAAAAGGGCTGTTAACAATTAAGTATAACAGCCTCATTTTGTAGTGATTTAAATGTGCAGATAAAAATTAAAATCCTAAAATATACATAAGGATAATGTGAACGATTAATAATGGAATCGCTACATATGCTTGATGTTTGATAACTGCATTTTTATTTTTAATATTAAGTAATGCTACTGGGAGCATATTGAAGTTAGCTGCCATAGGTGTAAGAAGTGTTCCGCAATAACCAGCTGTAAGTGCTAGTGCTGAACAAACAACGATATCTCCACCTTGCATAAATACGAATGGTACCCCAATCCCTACAGTAATAACAGAGAAAGCAGCAAAGGCATTACCCATAATCATAGTGAAGAGTGCCATACCTACACAGTAAGCAATTACACCGATTAAGATGTTTCCTTCTGGAATGAAGGCAGAAATATTATTTGCAATGACATCACCTACGCCAGCAGCTGTGAAGAGTGAACCAAGCGCAGCTAAAAGCTGAGGTAAGATAGCGGTTACACCTACAGCCTGAAGCATACGGTTACTATCATTAGCTACAGTTTTACCATCAGCTTTTGTGATAAGCAGTGTAAGAATGATTGTAATGAAAGCAGCAATACCGATTGCTACTGTTCCGCTATAGCTTGTGAATTTAGCAATACAAATAACTAAAATAGCAATAGTAATAGAAGGGATAAATACCTTGTTTCCTAATGATTTAGCTTTTTCTAATGAAAAACTAGCTTCTGGGCTATTTACTTTACCCATTTTAACTTGTTTAGTAGCTGTTAAAACACCGATTACGACAAGTAAAACACCTACAATTGTACCAGGTAATAAACTACCAAATGTGAAGATAGTTCCTAGAATTCCCCAGAAAAGTGTTGTCCCAATACGTGCTGGGCTGTTTGCATCTTTGATAATGTTGAAGGCTACTAAATACATTAATAAACCAACGCACACATAGAAGATTTCAAGTAAAGCTTGATTACTCATTATTTAGTACCTCCTTTCTGAGCATAACGCTTAGCAATTTTTTTGTCGATTTGTCTATTTTGAATATATCCGAAAATAAGTGCTACGATAGCAATAGGAATAGAAGTCTTAACGACACCTAATGCATCTACACTATAACCAAGTTCTTCTAAAGTTCCTACGATGAGAAGTACCCCCGAGTTGGCTACGAAAATATTTTGAGCAAAGAAGTTACCAAAGTTATCTGCCGCAGCAGCCATAGCTTTAATTTCTTCTTCTGTTTCTTCATCTACTTCACCATATTGACTGACAGCCGCCCCTTGTGCCATTGGCTCAATAAGTGGTCTTACGAATTCGGCCTGTCCAAGTTTCACCCCAGCTGCAATAGCAATCTCACGAATGAATAAGTATAATGTTGCGATACGTCCAGCAGACATACCTTTGATTTTTTGAATTAAATATGTTGCACGTTCTTTAAGACCATATCTTTCACAAAGACCGATAATCGGCAAGATGAGTAGGAATAATGCCATTGAACGCTGAGTGGTAAATGTACTACCAAGTGTGTCTAAAATATCTACGATACTCATGCCGCCAAGTAAACCAGTGATAACGCCCGCTGAAAGGACAACTGCGATAGTATCTAATTTTAAGATAAACCCAACGACGATGACTAAAATACCAATGAGTTGCATGGAATACCTCCTTTTTTATGTTAAGTAATTACATTATACATAAAAAAAGGAAAAAAATCTATAAAAATGCATAAAATGTTTTAAATTACCATAACCAGACGTCGAAATAAGTTATATATAATAGAAATTAGAATGCTGTTTAATAAAATAAAAGTTGCATAAAGAAAAAATGAAATGACGAGTTTTAGTATTTAAAGACATATATATCAAGAAAAATTACGAAAACATTGAAATTAGAAGGAGCAGAAATTGCAAGTCATAAGGGAGAAAATTACAGTTATTTAGAATTTTATTATTTCAGGTCTAAAGTATATAAGTGAAAAATATGTATAGTTATGCAAAAAGCTACTTCAAAAGGAGTAGGAGCTACTTAAAATAGTATTATATTGACTACTTGAAAAAGCATAAACTAGGATATAAAATATGATTAATCATTAAAAGTGCAAAGGGGCACATTGCTAAGGCAATGTGCCCCTTTTTGTTATTTTTACAAAGTTATTTTTACAAAGTTAATGTTACGAATTGAAAGTGAATCAGTGATTAATCAATAAAGGGGAGTTGAAACTATGAAAGAACTTATTATCATTATAAGACCAGAAAAATTAGAACTTGTGAAAGAAGTCTTAGACACCATGCATGGTAAAGGAATGACGATTTCTAGCGTTATGGGATGTGGTAATCAAAGAGGCGCTACTGAAATCGTAAATGAAATCAAAGGTTTTAAAACAAGCATCAATCTTATTCCTAAAATTAAGGTAGAAGCAGTTGTAGATGACAAAGATGTAGATAGCATTATGTTGGCAATTAAAGACAAAGTAAGTACTGGCAATGTTGGTGATGGTAAAATCTTTGTTCGTAGCATCGATGATGCCATGAGGCTTCGTACTGGTGAGAGAGGTAAGAAGGCTTTATAGAAAAGTTACAAATTATGCAAAGGGGCATAGATCAGATCGTCTATGTCTCTTTTTACCTAGATAGAAGAATTATGTTAAGTGCAAAGAGGAGGGAAACATTATGTTAAATAGAACAAAATTAAGAAAAGTAATAGGAAGTATGCTTTTAGTAAGTATATCTTCTTTGGGATTATATGGTTGTGGAAACAGTACACCCAAGCGTGAAATCAACCTTATCTGCTGGTCGGAGTATTTGCCACAAGAAGTATTAAACGGTTTTGAAAAAGAAACAGGTATTAAAGTCAATGTAACGACCTACTCAGCATCAGATGAGATGTTAGCTAAAGTACAATCCAGTGCGAAGGGTACTTATGACATGATTATTGGAACAAGTGTTAATACGGCCATTTTATCTTCACAAGGCTTATTAGCAGAGCTGGATTATTCAAAGATTCCTAACTACAGTAATATCAATCCTATTTTTACAAGCACACTAAATGACCCAGATAACAAATATTCTATTCCTTATTTATATACTACAGTCGTTATAGCTGTTAATAAAGATCTTGTTCAAGATGATATTAAGAGTTATGAGGATTTATTGGATTCTAAATATGAGGATTCCATGGTTGTTATTGAAGATTCAAGAACAGTGGTTTCTATAGCACTTTTAGCGAAAGGTTATTACCCTAATGATACGAGTGATGAAGCATTAGCTGCGGCAGAAGAATACTTAAATGCACTAAAGCCTAATATTCATGCTTTCAATGGGGATAGCCCTAAGACATTAATGTTAAATGAAGAATGTGCAATTGGTTTGATTTATGGTGGTGAATGTGCCCTAGCAATGGATGAAAATCCATCTATTGTAGGAATTTACCCAGAGGAAGGTACCTATTTTGAAACAGATATGATGATGAAAACAAAGGACGCAAAAAATCCAGATGATGTAGAAACCTTCATTAATTACCTTTGTGATGCTGAGGTAGGTGCAGAAATTGCAAAGGCCTTCCCATATGTAACGCCAAATGAAGGGGCGAAAGCCTATCTTGATGAAGCTTACCTTAGCAATAATGTGAAAAATATGCCTGAAGAAGAAATTGTAAAAGGCAAAGCAACTACAGATTTAGGTGATGACCTAAGCAAAATTGTAGACTTATGGACTAAGTTCAAAGGGTAGAAAGAAATAAGGTAGTTATAAGAAGGTATAGTTCTAGAAGTGAGAACTTAAGGAGGAATGATATATGGGTGAGACCATTGTAAAAATAGAAAATGTAAATAAAACCTATGGGGATAATGAAGTTGTTAAATGTTTAAATTTAGATATTCAAAAAGGAGAGTTTCTTACTTTACTAGGCCCTTCAGGATGTGGGAAGACGACAACGCTCAGAATGATAGCAGGTTTTGAAATTCCTACATCAGGTAATATTTTTGTGGAAGGTGTAGAGGTACAAAATGCAGAACCTTATGATAGGGAAGTAAATACAGTTTTTCAAAGCTATGCTTTGTTTCCACATATGACGATTTTCGAGAATATCGCCTATGGTCTAAAAATCAAAAAGGTACCAAAGGCAGAAATTAAAGAACGTGTTCTTCATATGTTAGACCTTGTACAGCTTACAGGATATGAAAATAGAAAGCCGGACCAGTTATCTGGTGGACAAAAACAAAGGGTAGCTATTGCTAGAGCTTTAATTAATAGGCCTAAAGTGCTATTGCTAGATGAACCGTTAGGAGCATTAGACCTTAAGCTGAGAAAGCAAATGCAATTTGAGTTAAAGCGTTTACAAAAGAAATTAGGAATTACCTTTGTTTATGTTACACATGACCAAGAAGAGGCTCTGACCATGAGCGATCGCATTGCGATTATGTCAAAAGGTGATTTAGAGCAAATTGGGACGCCTAAGGAAATTTATGAGCAACCTGCTTCTAAGTTTGTAGCAGATTTCATTGGAGAATCTAATATTTTCTATGGCATGATTGGTAGCAGTAAACCTGAGGTGGCAACTGTCGTATTAGAAAATGGAAATGCCATTGTAAGCGGTGGGGACTTTAAAAAAGATGAGATTATATTTGTATCAGTAAGACCAGAAAATCTCAAGATTTCACGTACACCAGTAGATGGTTTTACGTTAGTGGGAGAGGTCAAAGAGCATATTTATATTGGAAATGTTAATAAAACAATTATTACGTTGCAGGAAGGCTTTGAGTTAAAGATGAATACAAGACCTAAGGAATTTGTGCCAGAAGTAGGCAGTCAAGTATTTTTATATTGGGATTTAGAAGATGCAGTTGTTATTAAGTCTAAGAGTCAAACAATCTTTAATGCCATTGAACACCCTGACTTTTCTAACAATGTTATTATTCCAAATATGTAAGGAGGGATTTCTATGAAGAAGAAAAAAAGCTTAGAAAAGCTGATTATGACATTACCTGTTTCATTATGGATGATTCTTTTAGTAGCCATTCCTTTTATATATGTTTTTGGAATTAGTTTTTTAGAAAAGGGGACTTATGGCGGTGTCACATTAAGTTTCACTTTAGAGAATTATAAAGGGGTATTTAATCCATTATACATGAAGGTATTTGGGGAATCGTTCATTATAGCAGCAGTGGTCACAGTGATTTGCGTCCTTATTGCCTATCCCTTTACGTATTTCATAGCTCAAAAAACAACAATTAAGAAGACGGTATTTATGGCAATGGTGACAGTACCTTTCCTAGTTCCTTCTTTGATTCGCTTATTTAGCTGGACTAACTTATTAAGGAAGAATGGAATTATCAATAGTTTCCTAATAAATTTAGGCATTATTAAAGAACCGCTTCAATTAGTTTATAACGAAGTCGGTGCAATCATTGGTCTTATTTATATTTTGTTGCCTTTTATGATTTTACCTTTATATAGCTCTATTGATAAGCTCAACAGATCTTATTTGGAAGCAAGTAGTGATTTAGGTGCAAAACCAGTTACGACTTTTATGAAGGTGACATTACCACTAACGATGCCAGGAATTTTTGCAGGGTCTATTTTAGTATTTATTCCCGCATTAGGTTTATATTATGTCACTGATTTATTAGGGGGTAGTAAAACACAACTCGTAGGAAACATTATTAAAAATGAATTTATTACAGCTAGAAACTGGCCAATGGGTGCAGCACTTGCCATATTCTTAGTTTTAATTACATTGGTTATGGTATGGCTTTATCAAAAATCCGGTGGCGATATGGATGAACTGGGTGTATAAGGAGGGGTGAAGATGAAAAGACAAACTAAGAAAAAAATAGGAAATGGCTTAAAAAATTTTTATATCGGTCTAGTATTTGCATTTTTATATATTCCTATATTAATGGTAATCATCTTTTCTTTTAACACCTCAAAGATGAATATCGTTTGGGAAGGATTTACTTTAAGTTGGTATGGTACTTTCTTTCAGAATACACCCCTTATGGAATCTTTGTGGAATACATTGATTATTGCAGTTTCTAGTACTATTGTTTCTACAGTAATAGGTACATTGGGTGCAATTGGGCTTTATAAATATGATTTCAAGGGAAAGGCAATCATTGATAAGTTGCTTTATATTCCGATTGTTATTCCAGAGATTATCTTAGGTGTTTCATTGCTTTCTGTTTTTTCTATATTAAATGTGCCATTAGGCTTATTGAGTATTACATTAGCACATATTACATTTAGTATTCCGTTTGTAGTTATAACGGTTAGAGCAAGACTTGCAGGGCTTGATCATTCTTTAGAAGAAGCCGCTATGGACTTAGGTGCTAGCAGACTAAAGACATTTTTTACAATTACTTTGCCAATCTTAATGCCTGGAGTAGTTTCAGGTGCGACATTAGCTTTTGCCTTATCAATTGATGATGTAGTTATTAGTTTCTTTACCTGTGGCCCAGATAGCACAACTTTTCCGATTAAGATTATGTCTATGGTTAAGACAGGGGTAACACCAGAAGTTAATGCGCTTTCTACGATTATTATGTTTGTAACCATTGTTGTAATTTGCATTAATACAAGTAGGCAAGTTAAAAGACTTAAGGCATTAGAAGTTTAGACGGTAGCATGAAATAAGATAGGAAAAGTAAGGCAGGAAATTAAAAATGTGGATTGGAGGATGAAAAAATGGAGATTAAGAAAAATTATATCAATGGTGAATGGGTAGAGGGGACATCAGGCAAAGTAATTAATGTAATTAATCCAGCAACAGGGGAGATTATTGCCTACGTTTCGGAAAGTAGTGTGGCGGATACAAAAGCAGCGATTGCAGCTGCTAAAGAATCTTTTTATGTGACACGTAAGTGGCGAGATATGGACTCACAAGCTAGAGGAGATGTGTTATTAGCAATTGCAGATACGATTGAGAAATATAAAGATGAACTCGCCAGACTAGATTGTATAGATAATGGCAAACCGCTTCGTGAAGCGGAAGGTGATATAGACGATGGAATTCATACTTTCCGTTATTATGCAGGACTTATTAAAGCGCCTTATGGCGGCGTGTATGATGTAAATGGCAACTTTGGGAGCATGCATTCATACACGGTACATGAACCAGTAGGCGTATGTGCACAGATTACACCCTGGAACTATCCATTTTTAATGTCTGTTTGGAAACTGGCACCAGCTCTGGCAGCAGGTAATAGTATTGTCTTTAAACCAAGTCCCAAAGCCCCCCTTTCTACTATTAAATTATTTGAGATTTTTGAAGAGGTAGGACTTCCAAAGGGCTGCGTTAATCTTGTACAAGGCGATGCAGAAGTGGGAAGTGAAATGGGATGCAATAAAGATGTAGATATGATTACTTTCACTGGTAGCACAAAAGTAGGCCAAAGCCTTATGAAAGCAGCTGCTACAAATGTTAAAAAAATAGGTTTGGAATTAGGGGGTAAATCACCTAATGTCATTTTTGCAGATGCAGATTTAGAAGGAGCAGTAGAATGGGCAATGATTGGGATATTCTTTAACCAAGGTGAAGTATGTTCAGCTGGTTCTCGCATTATTATAGAAGCTTCTATTAAAGAAGCATTTGTAAATCGCCTTGTAGAACGTGCGAACGCAATGACTATTGGCAATCCTCTTGAAAATCCTGACTTAGGTCCAGTGATCACAGAAGATCACATGAATAGAGTACTTGCCTATATTCAAAGCGGCCTAGACGAAGGCGCAACCTTAAGGTGTGGTGGTGAGCGTTATATAGAAGGAGAATGCAAAAATGGTTACTTTATCAAACCGACAGTCTTTGATAACTGCACACCAGATATGAAAATTGTTCGCGAAGAAATATTTGGCCCTGTTGTAACTATTCAAACCTTTGAGACAGAAGAACAAGCTATTGCTATGGCAAATGATACGGATTATGGTTTGGCAGGTGCGGTTTTCACTTCAGATGTCACTAGAGCTATGCGCGTCATCAAAGAAATCCGTGCCGGTATTACCTGGATTAACTGTTACAATCCAACATTCAATGAAGCCCCTTGGGGTGGCTATAAAATGAGTGGCATAGGCCGTGAATTAGGAATACATGGTTTAGAAGAATATCAAGAAGTTAAACAAATCAATATAAATCTCACACCGGGCACTGTAGGTTGGTATGAACACTAAAAGCAAGTAAGTAAGTTAAATAAGTAAACAAATAAGTAAACAAATAAGTAAACAAGTAAGTAAACAAATAAGCAAGTTAAATAAGTTAAAAAATAAAGGTGATGCCCTGAAATAAATTTCGTGGCATTACCTTTTTTAGTTTTTACGAAATTTTAATAAGTCCCAACGAGAGGAGACACCTAATTTATTGTATAAATTTTGAATGTGTTTCTTTAAAGTGAAATGACTAATACATAACTGCGCCGCAATTTGAGTATTATCAAGTTCATTGAAAACAAGCTCAAGTACTTCACTTTCTCTAGGTGTTAAATGATACTGCTGAATAAGGTCTAATATATTTTGAGAGGTGGTATTTTCGCTTTTTGTATCTTTAAAGAGTTCATTATAAAAGCGTAGGCTAAGATGCGGTTCAAAGGCATTAAGGAGAAACATTTCATCATCCGAAAAATCCCCTTGTTCTTTCGTACGATAAAGGCTAATAACACCTAAAAAAGTATCTTTATAAACGAGATGAAGCTGAAGAGAGTAATGAAGGCCAAAAGGGGCATAGCATTTTTTATAAATATTTGTTTCTACGCGGATTGACTCAGGGATTAAGTCACTTTCTCTTACAATCATACTTTGTTTTGAAAGCATCATCCAGCGGGTACTATCATCTTCCTCCAAACCAAGATAAAGTTTCTCTACATCTGTGAAAGATGTAGGGACACAAAGGGGATCACAAAGTAGGTTATTTGATTCTTCAAGGTTAGCCATAAGGATACTGGCATATGTATTAGGAATAAGATGTGAGAGTAATGAAAGAAAGTTAGTTTTCATAACATAAAAGTCATTTTGGCTGTGTATTTGATAAATTATATTATTAATAAGAAGAAATTCATTTTTTTGCATGACAGTGCTCCTTCTATTTAAAGTTAGTATATATAGATTAAAGCTAGTATATATAGATTAAAGCTAGTATATATAGATTAAAATTAGTATATATAGATTTCACATTTATAAAATTGAGTTAATCATTATGTTATAGCTGTGTGAAAGACCTACTTATGAGATATATCATTTAGAGTTATGACTGGTTTCTCTATAAGTCTTGAGTAGTTTTGGGTATATTCTATTTAATTAGAATTTTAACATATTTTCATGGCACATTCTACTTTAAAAGGAGTAGAAATACTCCTAAAGAGGTGAAAGAACACTCTGCTTAGGTAATTGTAAGCGGCATTTAAAACTTCTATAATAAAGATAACAAATTAAACAAATAAATGATTAAGTATACAAAGGCGTATCTCATTAAAAAGAGATGCGCCTTTTTGTATTTTAGAAAGGATGAGTTATATGTCAAATAAGGAAAACGTTATATCAGAGTTAGAGAAAGTAATCGGTTATATTAAAAGTGATACATTATCAGATACAGATAAAGAAATAATCACACAACAAACAGTAGAATATTTTGATGAATATGTAAGTCCAGGTTGGCTTAAATATAGAAAATCAGTTTCTACTAATGCAGCCGTTGTAGAATGGACGGATGAGGGAAGCTATTGTGAAGGGTTATATGGAGAGAAATTCATTGACTGTTTAGGTGGATTCGGTATTTATACTTGTGGCCATAGAAATGAAGAAATATTAGATACTGTTAAAGCACAGCTAGACCATCAGGCTCTTCATTCACAGGAATTATTAGATCCACTCCGTGGCTACTTAGCAAAAGCAGTGGCAGATATTACGCCAGGTGATTTAAGACACTGTTTCTTTACAAATGGTGGTGCAGAAGCAGTAGAAATGGCATTAAAACTTGCTAGAATTGCAACAGGTGGAAGATGGTATATCTCAACAGTAGGTGCATTTCATGGCAAATCAATGGGTGCAATCTCTATGGGAGGAAAAAGCACATATCGTACACCTTATACACCAATGGTTCAACAAGTTCAACATGTAGAATATGGCAATGCAGAAGATATGAGGAAGGCAATTCGTAATTTGATAGCAGTTGGCGAAAAGGTAGCGGCTGTAATCTTAGAGCCTATTCAAGGTGAAGCTGGAGTTATCGTACCACCAGAAGGGTATTTAAAAGAAGTACGTGCAATTTGCGATGAATATGGTGTAGCCCTTATCTTTGATGAAATTCAATGTGGCATGGGTCGCACAGGGACAATGTGGCGATGTGAAGCAGAAGGTGTCACACCAGACATTATGACTTTTGGAAAAGCGTTTGGAGGTGGTATTATGCCGATTACAGGAATTATCTGTACACCACCAATGTGGACACAGGAACTTATTGATAATCCATGGCTATTAGGTTCTCCTACCTTTGGTGGTAACCCGGTTTGTTGTTCAGCAGCTATTGCAACCATTAAATATATGCTTGAAAATGATATCCCAGGACAATGCAAAGAAAAAGGGGATTACTTAAAAGCAGGCTTACAAAAACTTGCTGAAAAATATCCAACACTTATTGAGGATGTAAGAGGTGTAGGATTAATGTTAGCAGTAGAATTTGTTAAATGTGAAGTAGGTTACTCAGTGGCTAAAGGTCTTTTTGCAAGAAGAGTCATGACAGCAGGAACATTAGTTAACGCAAAATGTATTCGCTTTGAGCCTGCAGCAGTTATTACAAAAGAAGATATCGATCAAGTAATTAGCCGTATGGACGAGGCGCTGAGTGATACAAAAAAGGAATTTGATTTATAAAAGAAGTGTAAAAGTCTACTTAAGTAATAGAAACTTAAGTGATAGAAAAAGAAAAGTTAATAAGTTACTTTGAAAATACAAAGGGAGTGTTACAAAACTATTTGACTAGTTTTGTAACACTCTCTTAAAAGTTGATTTCATAAATTAAAGTAAATAGATAATGCCGTTTAATATTTACGATTTTTAAGGCTTATAGAGAAACAAACTAAAACCTTGAAATATACATGTAGGTAAATAGGTTTCTCTTAAAGAAGAAATACAGTGAATGAAATAGAAGAAAGTGAGCATGATATCAATATAAAATATATAAGATATAGAGACGCTAGCTAAAAACTTAAAATATACATGTAAGTAAATTAGTTTCTCCCCATGATTTCACATTCTAAAAACTATGAATAACTAAGTTTTATAAATGTAAAATCTATATATAGAGAAACCAACTAAAACCTTGAAATATACATGTACGTAAATAGGTTTCTC
>NZ_CEVXFV010000025.1:0-53671 GCF_982396655.1 Cellulosilyticum sp.
AGGTGACCAATACTAACGGTTCGAGGGTTTGACCTAAAAAACAGGTTGAATTATACATTGTAGTATTTGTTTTTCTGAGTATAAGAACGAGTAAAGACATCCGATAGGATGTCTTTTTTGTTGTGAGAAAAGCAGCACTGTCTGATATAAAAATAATAACATAGACGAATTTAGGCCTATACTCATCAGGCATATTCTAGTAGTGGTCTTACAAAGAGGATGGGGACTTACTGTTAGTATTCTATCTCTGGAGAAATTTAATGATGTTTTTATAGATAAAACAACTATGACTTTAAATCATACATCATATAAATAGGTTTCTCCAAATGATTTCACATAGCGATAACACAATGAATAACTAAATTTTATGAATATGAAATTTATATGGAGAAACCAACTAAAAATTTGAAATATACATGTACGTAAATAGGTTTCTCTCAATGATTTCACATGACTAAAAACTATGAATAACTAAAATTTATAAATGTGAAATCTATATAGAGAAACCAACTAAAAATTTGAAATATGCATCTAGGTAAATTGTTTTCTCCCAATGATTTCACATGACTAAAAACTATGAATAACTAAGATTTATAAATGTGAAATCTATAGTAAACAGAATTAAGAAAACTTATTATTTATAAAATTATAGGTAGCTAAAGGCAGTAGGTCTTTAGTGGCTTCGATATTACCCTGTTTAATTAAATTTCGAACAAGGGAAGCACTGATGACCTTATTATCAATAGATTTACGTGGTAGTTCTATAAGATGGATATTGTACCATTTTAATGTTTCCTTTAAGAATGAATTATATTGTGCAGTTATTTGATCTAAGGGCTCTTCACCTACGAACCTATAAGTAATATTTAGGATAGGAGCTATTTCTTGAGCGAAAAGTTGAATATCTTTAGTAGGATTAATTGTAACATGTTGGAGTTGGTCTTTAAAAAAGTATTCTGGAAAAGTTAAGGTAGAAATAATGAATTTGCCACTTGGAAGAACAGTAACATTTTTTAAATGAGTGCAGCAAGCTTTTGCTAATTGATAGCGTTCAGTAAAACTGAAAAAGGACTTATCTTCCTCTAGAATGAAGACGTAAAGATAATCGACGAATTTGAGACTTTCTTCAACTAGATAGAGATGGCCTAGGGTAAATGGGTTGCAGTTCATTACAATGGCACCTATTTTTTTTCGGGAGTAATCTGAAAGTCTATATTTGAGGAGAGTATCTTTAAATGAAAGAAGTTCAGGGGATAGAGCGGTGATGTGATTAAGATTCATTTTAACTTCTTCAGTAATGGTATTTTGTAGGGGAGAAGGAAGTTTTAAAAGATTAAAGATATAGTCAGCTAGAGATTTATTAATGAGATGTGTTACATGCATTATGCTATTAATAATACAAGGTTTCGGAAGATTTTGCTTAGTATATACAGGTAAGGGGTCAATAATATTGATATTAAACGCATCACCTAATAAGTAATTATGAGGCCCACTGCTGAACAGGATTACTATATCATTTTTTCTATAAGTTGTACTGAGCATATTATGGAAATCATAGATAGAGTTAATACCTCCTTCTACGCCATAGTTGAGTACGCGGAGCCAATTGGTCTGTGAATTATTAATATTTTTTTGAAGGTAGCTAGGAATTGTAGAATCATCACATACATAACCACCTCTAACAATGCAAGGACCGAAGCAATGGACAGAATTGATGTAAGTAGTAGGTGAATTAGTAGTGAGCCGTTTGCCGTCTATAACATTATTAGTTTCGCTAGTACAGTCTTTTAGACAATGCTTAAGCCCTGCATCGATGACTGATACTTTTTTGTAGTCTCCGTTTTCAAAGAACTTTCTATTATGATTATCACCATAGTATTTATCCAATGCCGTTGTATCTTGAGCAAAAGTAGAAAGTCCATAGGGATAAAGGTCTTTTGTGAGGGCTTTAGGGAGCTGTGCTAAGGAAGGAAGTTGGATGTAATAAAAATGGATATTATTTTTTTTGTAAAAATCAAGTACATATATAGAAAGTAATTGTAAGTAAATATAATCTATACTTGCATAGAGAATGTTTTGTTGTTTGTAGGATTTAAGTTCATGATTTGGTGAATGAAAAATAACGACATCATAAGACTGGACTGAACATGTAGGCGAGGGGATTGTATATATGTCTAGTTGAAAGATATTAAGTTGCTGGAGCTTATTATAAAGCGTATACATACGTTCATCTAAACAAGAAAATAAGATTCTATGTCCTATATGATTGAAGAGGGTTAGGTAGAGATTATCATTAAGAAGTTCCCAATAAGTTTTTGCAAAGCTAGGGGGTGTAGTAACTTTTATTAACTCTCCTTCTATTTGATTATCTTTAAGGATAGGTAGAAAAGTATAATTGCAGTTTTCAAAAAAGCTACTTTTATCAGAGGTAGTAAGATACTGGTTGTAATCAATTGATTGTATTTGAGTCGTTAGATGGTTAAATTGTTTAGGAAATATTTTAATACGTTTAGAAAGGTCAATATATCCTATGAGTTGATGATTTTTTTCAATATATATAGCATTAAAGCATTTCGATAGGGCCCAAGCAATAAAGGATAAATCAGGTGATGCTGTATCAATAATGCATAAATCATCACGCTTTATAGTAATCATTTTAATTTCCATTTAATCAGCCTCCGAGGATGAGAATAGAGAGAAAGTAATCATATGTCATTATATGCGATATTAATGATACAAGTTACCAAGGAGTATGTATGTAAAACAGCTTTGAAGTTAAGTGGATAAGATATGTAACGTTTTATAGTAGGGTTCATAAAATAATAAAAAAGAGATGCTAGTGTTTAAAGAATAGAAAGGATAAGGGGTAGATATGAAGGAGATAGGGATATCTATTATTACACCTACTAGAAAAAAGGATTGTATGGACCAGTTAATAAATAATTATCATAGACAAAAGTATGAGAATAAGGAATTAATTATTGTTATTAATAATGATGAGATGAATGAAAAAATGTTTGAGAAGTATATGAATGAAGATAAAAGTATACAAGTTTACCAGTTACCGGCTAGATTGCATCTTGCAGAGTGCCTTAATTTAGCTATAACAAAGGCACAGTTTGATTATATAGCTAGATTTGATGATGATGATTATTATGGTGAGGAATATCTAAAAGAAATCAATTATAATTTTCAAACTAAGACATGTGACATTATTAATAAGGGGAGTTTTTATACGTATTTTAAGGAGATTAAGACATTACTTAAGCGGGGAATTGGAAAAGAGAATAGGTATGGGTCTGAAGGTGGAGGTGCTACAACTTGCTTTAGAAAAGAGATTTTTAATCATATAAAGTATGTAAGTATAGACCGTTGTGATTCAATTCTAATGAAAGCATGTAGGGAGCAAGGGTATGTTTTATATTCTACTACACCTTATAATTTTATGGCTGTTCGAAGTATAGATACAACTATTCATACTTATCCCAGGCCTTATGAAGACTTTTTAAGAAATCCGCGTACTAAAATTGCTGCGGAGCAAATAGAGTACGATGAAGCTTGGAAGTTTATAAGTGATTTATCAAATTGTTAAAATTCGAGTATAGCTAAAGTTAAGACAGATTAAGAGAGAAGGCAAAGATTATATGAATAAGGCAATGGTTATATACATTATTTTTAATACACACAATAGGACGCCTGACCGATTTACAAAAGAGTGGATTGAATATCGAATTGATATATTTGAAAGATATACTTTGCAGAGTATAAAAGAACAAACTAATCAAGACTTTAGGGTTTACTTATGTTGTGAGAAGATAACGATGCCTATTATTCATGAATGTTTAGCCAAGAGGGAGCCATTACCGGATAATGTAAGATTTGATACAATCCCGAATAATAATAAAGATATATTGAAATATATTGAGAAATATGATTATCTTTATGATATTAGATTGGACTCAGATAACTTGTATCAAAAAGACTTTATTCAGAAGTTGTATGATTATAGGCCTAAAGAAGATACAGAGGTAATTATTAGTCAGAATGGATATGTGTATGATACACGAGACGCTTGTTTAGCATCGTATTTTCAAAAGTCACCTCCATTTTATGCTTTTATATATAAGGTACAAGAATATAAGAATGGCTTCCGTTATAATACACCAGGCGGTCATAGGATGGTTATTAAATTATGGAAGTATGAATTACTAGATGGTGCTAATTATATGATAACACTTCATGGAAAGAATGAATTAAATAATAGAAATTTATTGGATGAGAAAATGTTATTAGAAAAAGATGAGAAAGAAAAGGTATTAAAGGAATTTGGAATTCTGGATAGGTTAACATTAATGAAATAGATTTTGGGGGAAGAGATAATGCGTAAAATGATGGTAATATGGATACTTTTTAATACAGTGAATTATACAACTGATCGATTGACGCAGGAGTGGCTAGAATATAGGTTAGATATATTTGAAAAATATACTTTGAAGAGCTTGAAGAACCAAAGCAATCAGGATTTTAGAGTCTATTTATGTTGTGAAGAATCAACAATGCCTATGATTAGAGCATATTTAGATAAGAAGCCTCCTTTACCCAATAATATACAATTTGATACAATTGCGCATAATGAAATGGATATAAAAAAGGACATTATGCAATATGACTTTTTATATCATATTCGATTAGATTCGGATAACCTATATCATCAAGATTTTATTCAGAAACTCTATGATTATGTTCCAAAGGAAGAGACTCAAGTAATCATTAGTCAGAATGGCTATGTATATGATACAAGAGATGATAGTCTAGCACCATATTTTCAGAAGTCCCCACCTTTTTATGCCTTTATATATAAGGTCCAAGATTATATAGATGGGTTTAGATATCGTACGCCGTTAGGACATAGTCGCATTATAAATTTGTGGAAGTATGAGTTTATGGAGGGATATAACTATATAGTAAGCCTTCATGGTAAAAATGTGCTCAATAGAAGAGACAAGTTGAATGAGAAGCTATTAATTGAAGGTGATCAAAAGGAAAAGGTACTTGGTGAGTTCGGGATTCAAGATAGACTAATATACTAGCAAGGAGGGGACTTGAATATGAAAAAGACGATTCTTTTTATGGTGACCAATGGTACAGGATTAGGGCATTTAACCAGGGGCTTAGCTATTGCTAGAAGGCTTAGAGAAATAGAAAAGCAATATGAGATTATTTTTCTTACGACGTCTTTAGCTACAGAAGTGCTGAGAGAAAATAATTTTATGTTTTACTATGTACCCACGAAAGGGTTAATGCCGGAAGAGATTACTTGGAAAGTATGGAACACGTTTTTAAGTGAACAGATAGAATCAATTATAAAGTTATATGAACCAGTTGCTATTGTTTTTGACGGTGCAGTACCTTATATGGGCTTACTTGCTAATCTGAATAAAAAGCACGCTTTTAAGAGCGTGTGGATTAAAAGAGAATGTTATAAGAAAGCATTTGATAAGCTAGAAGAAAAGGAAAAAGCATTTGATTTAATTATTGTACCTAATGAAGTAAATGATGTAATAATATCTAATACTAAGAAGAAGGTATATACAAATCCTATTATATTTTTAGAAGAGAATGAGGCTTATTTAAGGGAATCTATAAGGAAACAAATAAATCTAAAGGATGATGAAAGCTTATTTTATATCCAATTAGGAGCAGGCAATATTAATAATATAGAGCGTACATTGGAAACAATTGTAGCATCGATTATTAAAAATCCTCAGTATCATATTTTATTGGGTGAATCTATTATAGGAAAGCATTTAGATATAAAAAGTAATCAGATTACGCGTATTAGAAACTTCCCCAATGCACAATATTTCAGGGCGATTGATGGCGCTATATCAGCAGCAGGATACAATACTGTGCATGAATTATTACTTTTTGGGGTCCCTACACTTTTTGTACCGAATAAAGAAACTGCACAGGATGATCAGATGGCGCGTGTGAAGAAAGTAGAAAAAGAAAATGCAGGTTTAATACTAGAAGATTTGACATTTCAGGAAATTGAAAGAGGTGTTAATTATTTAGTGAACAATAAGGAACAGTTAAGTATAAATGCTAAGGCATTAATAAAAGGAAATGGTGCATTAGAAGCCGCAAAATATATTAAGGCATTATTAGATTAAGGGGAGTGGGAAAATGTTACCTTCGAAAATGCGGCATGATATTGGTTTTTCAATAATAACGGCAACGAAAAGAAAACATTGTGTAAGTCAAGTGATTGAAAACTATAAGAGACAAACCTATCCGAATAAGGAACTTATTATTATCATTAATAATGATAATATGAGCGTAGATGATTTTGCAGAAGCATGCAAGGAGGACCCTAATATTGCGGTATATCAACTTCCGGAAGATGTAACGACAGGAGAATGTTTAAATTATGGATGTGCACGCGCAAAAAATACGTATTTAGCAAAGTTTGACGATGATGATTATTATGGCAAGTATTATTTACAAGAGGTAAAGGATACATTTGAAGCAACTTCCGCAGATATTGTTTGTAAGCGAGGGATTTTCTACTACTTAGAAAAAGAAGAAGAACTTATTGTAAGGTTTAGAATGACAAGACAGTGTAAAAAGGTTATAGGGGGAGCTGGAAGTACTTTATGTTTTCCCAGGGAATTATTTCAGGAGATTCAGTTTAGTGAGTTAAAAAGGGCTTCAGATTCAGATTTTATAAGAAAATGTAAAGAGAAGGATAAGAACATATATACAAGTACTAGTTATAATTTCTGCTCTATAAGAAGTAAGGATTTAGAACAACATACCTGGAATATAAGTAATGAAGAGCTAAAAGAAAAGGCAGATAAAAATTTTGGCGCTAAGCATATGACGAAAGAGGAGATGTATAGTTTTATAGAGCGTTATCCAGTATAGGAATAATAGATGATTTATTGAGGTAGGGAAATAGGCATGAGCAGAATAAAAAACAGGTAAAGGAAATAAGCTTTACCTGTTTTTTATTTAGAAGAAATATAGTGACATATAGTAACTGCGTATTTGATTGATAGGAGTGTTATTTTCGAATGAGGGGAGCGTAGCTTTGAATGATTTGAGCTACCTTAGTAGAAACATTTGTATCCACATAATCGATAGGTGGTGTAAAGGTATTTTTGCCAGATAGGTTGCAGGCAAGATTGATGGCATTAAATATTGAATGCGTATTAATACCGCCTAATATCATGGAACCTTTATCTAATCCTTCAGGACGTTCTGTTGAGGTACGAATAGAGACAGCAGGAAAATGTAGGAGGCTAGATTCTTCTGATAAGGTCCCACTATCTGATAAAACGCAAAAGGCTTCTTGCTGTAACTTGTTGTAATCGATAAAACCAAATGGTGTAACATTTTGAATAAGTGGATGAAATTTAAACTGATGTTTGGCAATGATGTTTTTCGTACGCGGGTGGGTAGAAAAAATAATTGGGAGTTTATAAGAATCAGCCACTTGATTGAGTGCAGTCATTAGAGAAATGAAATGGTCTTCAATATCAATATTTTCTTCACGATGGGCGGAGACCAAAAAGTATTTTTTAGGTGTGAGTTTGAGGTCATCAAGGATTGTACTAGTTTTAATAGTCTTAATATGTTTTTTGAACACTTCAGGAAGAGGTGAACCTGTAACATAGATATATTGGGACTTTAATCCTTCTGCAATTAAATTACGGCGTGCATGTTCTGTATAGGGAAGATTAATATCAGAGATATGATCTACAATTCGTCGGTTGGTTTCTTCTGGAACACTTTCATCAAAACAGCGGTTACCAGCTTCCATATGAAAAATTGGTATTTTGAGCCTTTTAGCAGCAATAGCAGAAAGTGCTGAATTGGTATCGCCTAAAATAAGGAGTGCATCAGGATGTTCTTTTTGTAATAAGTTATAGCTCTCGTGGATAATATTTCCCATTGTTGCGCCTAAATTTTCACCCACACAGTTAAGAATGTAATGAGGGCTGGGGAGCAAGAGATCTTTAAAGAAAACTTCATTGAGAGAATAATCCCAGTTTTGTCCTGTATGAACAAGAAGGTGATTAAACTCTTGATTAAATAAATGAATAATTTCGCTAAGACGAATAATTTCTGGTCTTGTGCCTACAATGGTCATGACTTTCAGCTTACTCATGTTTAAACCTCCTCATAATAGGTATCTGGTTTTGAATTGTTAAAAGGCTCACTTGCCCAAAATAGTGTCAATAAATCTGTTTGACCGGAATTGGTAATATTGTGGGTATAACCAGGAGGAATATCAATGACCTCAATTTTTTGACCTGATACATTGTAGTGTATAACTTCTGTACTAAATATAGACCGGAGTGAAATAGTAGCTTCTCCTTGGAGAACAACAAACTTTTCAGTTTTAGTATGATGCCAGTGATTGCCGCGTGTAACACCTGGTTTAGTGGTTGAAATGAATATTTGACCAAAGTAGTTAGATTTAATGAGCTCACTAAGTGTACCACGAGAATCCGTATGCATCGTTAGTGAATAATTAAGGGAAGTGGGTTCCAGGTAAGAGAGATAAGTAGCATAAAGGGCGCGGTCAAATAAACTCAGTAAACTAGGCATTAATAGGGAAGAGGAATTTTGTTTAAAGGCCTTAATTTTATTTGCCAGCTCTAAAAGAGTGAGAGAATAAGTTGGTGCAGCATTTAGAAGACCACTTTGAAGCGTATCGTGATTTTCTAATGTGTATAAAAATGAAGAGATGACGTCATCTATATAGATTAGGTTAAGCATTTTATTATCATCAGTAATGTGAATTGGTAGATTATGAGAGATATTGTAACAAAAAGTTGCAACAACGCAGTTGTAATTAGGTTGACACCATTTACCAAAAACATTAGTTAGGCGATAGATATATACTTTATTTCCTGTAGATTTTGACCAGTTTAGGGCATAATCTTCCATAGCTTTTTTGCTTTTGCCATAGGGATTGTCAAGAGCAGCTTGAGTGGAAGAGGAGATAATAAGAGGGACGTTTTTTTGTAATTTATCAATGAGGCCTAAGAGATGGGCAGTAAAATCTACGTTACCCTTTTGAAAGTCTTCTAGATTTAAAGTGCGATTGACACCTGCTAGATGAATAATAAAGTCAGCTTGTTTCAGTCCCGAAATTAACTCATCTTGCGTATTGTGAATATCAATAGGAATAGCTTTATGTGTGGTCCCTTGTAAGGTAGATAATAAATTTTTACCAATAAAGCCGTTGGCACCAGTAATAAGAATCTTAGACATGAGTCAACCTCCTAAAATAGCATTAATATAGTATATGAATGATAGGTAAGGGATAGTTACTGAAATGAATTATTTTGCAGGATGTTCAAAACTTAAATATGTACCAAAAAATAATGGTTATCATACAATATACTAAGTTGAAAAAAATGCGTTACCTTGTTGAAAGAGGGGAAAAACATGTATAAAAATCAGGTTATTCTTATAACAGGTGGAACCGGGTCCTGGGGACATGAACTTGTAAGGCAGTTACTTAATGAATCACCAAAGGAAATACGTATCTTTTCTAGGGGAGAATTGTCGCAGGTAAAAATGGAACGTGAATTTATGGATCCTCGTTTGAAATTTATTATAGGGGATATTAGAGATTTAGAAGTACTTACGACTGCCACTCAAAATGTGGATTATGTATTTCATCTGGCTGCATTAAAACATGTACCTATATGTGAATTGCAGCCTAATGAAGCAATTAAGACTAATATTGTAGGAACACAAAATCTTATAAAGGCATGTATAAAAAATAAAGTTAAGAAAGTTATAGATGTATCAACGGATAAGGCCGTTGATGCCCTTAATTTATATGGTATGACTAAGGCGGTCGGTGAACGCCTTATTATTCAGGCAAATTTACTATCTGAGGATACAAAATTTGTTTGTATACGTGCAGGAAATGTATTGGGTTCAAATGGAAGTGTTGTGCCATTTTTTGTTAATCAGATTAGAGAACTTAAGAAAGTAACTATTACCGATTCTAAAATGACAAGGTATTTTATAACTTTACCAGAAGCTATCAGTTTATTATTTAAGGCTGTTCAAGCGAGTGTAGGTGGTGAAACGTTTGTAATGCGTATGCCTGCCTATCGCATTATGGATGTAGCGCAAGTTTTAATTGAAGATAGTGGTGTAAAAGATGTGGCTATAGAGACAGTAGGTATAAGACCAGGTGAGAAATTAGATGAGGTATTAGTATCTGAGCATGAATCAGGACATACGTATCAATATGATGAAACATATTATGTTATTATGCCAATGATAGAGGTACCTAAATTAAAGGCGCATTATGCCGCTTTAAATCTAGCAAAGGTTAATTTTAGCCGATATACTTCAGCAGATTTTGTCTTAGGAAAAGAAGAGGTTAAGAAATTACTGAGGAAAGGTAATTATTTAAAACAATGACCAGTTTTGTGAAGAATATTTACCTAAGTAGTAGAGAGGTTATCATATGTTTAGTTGGAGGAATGTGTAATGGCTACAACTGGATTGGATGGAATCTCAGTTATTACGTCTACCATACGTAAGTCATGTACATTGCAAATCATTTCTAACTTTATGAAACAAAAGTTTGCACATAAAGAACTCATTATAGTTATTAATAATGATGAGATGCAGCCATTTGATTTTAAGCTGAGTGAAGAAATGCAAAAAAGTATTCATATATATCAGTTACCATCTTGTGAAACTTTAGGTCAGTGTTTGAATATGGGAATAGAAAAAGCAAAGTATAATTATATTGCTAAGTTTGATGATGATGATTATTATAGTAAGTTGTATTTAGAAGAAATGTACGGTGCTTTTAAGAGAGAAGCATGTGATGTAGTTTGTAAGCGGAGTATATTTTATTACTTAGAAGGGCATCGTGAGTTGGTATTGTTATCAGCCAGTGGGCAGAATAAGCGTGTTACAAAAGGTGCTGGAGCTACAATTGGTGCAAGAAGAGATATTTTTAATAGTATTCAGTTTGAAAAGTTAAAGGTTGGAACTGATTCCCACTTCTTTAAAAAGTGTCTGCAATATGGGCTTAAGTGCTATAGTACTTCAAGTTACAATTATTTATGTTTTAGAGGAAAGGAAGTAAAGCAACATACCTGGCTGATTACAGAGGATGAGATTAAAAATAATTGCCTACGTTGTTTTAGTAAACCTATGAGTTATGTTGAGGCGTGTGAGTTTGTAAGTTATTATAAAAAATAAGTTGATGTAATATTGTATAAGTTATAGATAAAACCTAAATTAAAGTATGATAAAGTGCTATTTGCTAGTCTAAAAAAATGTTAGTAAATAGCACTTTATTTGTATATAACGCATATTTTGTAGAGAGGACAATAAGAAGGAATTTATTTAGTACCTGCTCCTAAATTGAGCCTTTAAATTCTTAAAATTATATAGAAGGGAAAGATATGTATGGCAGATGCATGTACCCTATATAAAGCACAGAAGGTCATAAAGAAATTTGTAGCTACTATTACAGTTCCAATTGGATTTCAAATTTTGGGTGAAGGGGAAGACCCAACATATCCTTATGCCGCTTATCTTACGTTAGATAAGAATTCTGTTAAATTAGTTGAAGAAACAACAGTATTACCAGCTACAGTACAGGTACCAGACTTAGACAACCCTGGTGAAACAATTGAAGTACCTTGTGAAACACAGATGCGTCAATTTAGACTTAGAGGACCTCTTTTCTACAACTCTGTTGTAACAGGTTTTGTAGCAACAAATCCATTAAATCCAAATCCAGATGAAAATAATAATATAGCGCCGACAGCATTTAGTGATAGTAAACCAGTTCAAATTGATGAAGTTATTGCTTATACATGTTATGAATGCGATTTACAAGGTGATGTATTTACTGGCTTTAATATAAGTATTGAGCAAGGTACAGAGTTTATCATTAATAATGAAGGCGAACAAATTCCTCATACACCACTTGATCCTAGTAACTTCTTTGCAGAATTAAAAGGAGCAGATACACAGGTTATCTATATTCCATATACTTTAGCACTTGAACCAGTAACAACGGCTTAAAGCTAATGAAATAATCTTAGAGCAGGGAGATTGACGAATAAGGTGGGGCCTCGAAGGTAAAATCCCAAAGGTAGTTAGTTTATGTGTACTACCTTAGAAAGTACCCTATAGAGAGGAACTATAGGGTACTTTTTATAGAGTAGGAAAGTTCAAAATTTAACTTTGCTATGTCACCAGAATGTGGCACGAGTCACTTTCTTGTAGAATAGGAGGGAAACGATGAATTTGTTTGAAAGAATAAAAGATATGCTAAGCCAGAAGAAAAAAGTAACAGATGAAGAGATGAGCTTTTTAAAAGCACTTCCAGAATTTAAGGTGGAGCCAGAGACTGTAGATAACAATTTAAGTATTTTAGCTACAGGCGGACCAATCTGCAATGCTGCAGATTGGAAAACAATAACAAGGGATGTTGTGGTAAGTGTTGAGATACCAATAGGATTTAAGCGTGATGAAACTGAAGCCTTTGAATTAAGTGTAAGTGTAGATAAGAGCTTTTTATATACAAGAAATGAGAAGGAAATGAAAACAGCTGATATTTATATTAATGAAGTAGATGGGACAATGAGCACAATGCGATGTAGAGCGGAAGTTATTAAGAAGCTTCTTGAAGGAGAAGTTAGACTCAATGTTATTGCTAAAGGATTTAAAGCAAGTGATTTTCTAGATGCTACTGTGCTATCAAGTGATTTAAAATTAGAAGAAAAGACTGCATTTTCACATATGCAAGGCGTTTTATTTGATGAAACAATAGGTTATATGTGTAAAGAATGTAATCAGGAAGAACAAGAAGTGGTTGTTACATTAAATATTGGTAACCCATTTATTATGTTAGCAGATGGTACAAAGATTGAAGAAACTAAATTAAGCAGAAGTGCAGTTCCTAATATGACTATTAAGCAGGAGGGTTTAGTACCAACTTTTGATCAAGTCTTAAATGGCATGGAGACTATAATAATCAGTGTGCCATGCCAGGTGACAGTACAGATAGAAGTAGAATTTATCTCATAGAGATGAGCAGCTATGACAGAAAAAACAACAGTTATTTTTACAATTACTAATGCAGCAGGGCTAGGACATATTACTAGAGGGCTTGCAGTTGCAAGAAGGCTGCAAACCCTCAATATTGAAAGTGTTTTTTTTACGACTTCAGTAGCTATAGAACTTATTCGTAAAGAGGGGTTTAAATATTTTTATGTACCGACTAAATCGTTTTTTCCTTCTGAAGTGACAATGAATTTATGGGTAGACTTTGTAAAAAGACAATTAGATGAAGTGGTTAGAATGTATAAACCTGCAGGAATTATATATGAAGGTGTATTGCCTTCAAGTAGTATGATAATAGAACTCCAAAAATATAAGAATATAAAGCGCATTTGGATCAAAAGAGAGAATTATAAGGCGGGCTGGCAAAGTTTAAATACACTTGAGCAGCAGTTTGATCTGATTGTAGTCCCAAAAGAAGTAGGAAACAGTTATGGTGAAGTCGTAGAGACAGATAAAAAGAAGTACTGCAATCCTATTACATTGCTAGATGCAAATGAAGCTTATTCAAGAAAGTCTGTAAGGGATGGATTAGGTGTTAAAAGGGATGAAAGGCTATATTATGTACAATTGGGAGTAGGCAGTAATATAATACTTCAAAATGCTTTGATGTATGTTCAGCAACACTTATTAAAGAGAAGGAAAACAAAAGTAATAATAGGTGAATCATTAGTAGATATACCTATAGGTGTTATTGATAAAAGTATTAAGGCTATAAGCATTTATCCAAGTTCACGCTACTTTAGAGGAATAGATTTTGCAATAGCTGCTGCAGGATATAATACATTTCATGAATTGGTACAATTTAAGGTACCAACATTGTTTATTCCTAATGAGTCTACGGTAGTAGATGATCAGGTAAATAGAGCTAGGAATTTAGAGCAGGAGCATGCAGCATTACGGCTTGATACATTACACAACTTGGACTCGAAATTAGATTTGCTAGAAAAATCTCAAAAGCAAATCATTAAAAAACTAAAGACATATGAAGTGCCTAATGGCGCATTAGATGCAGCTAGAATGATTGCCAGTATTTTGGGAGACTAGGAATATAGTGGAGGGTGAGATTAATTATGGAATTAATAGAAAAGATATTAGATAAGAAAATTAAGGTGGCAGTCATTGGACTTGGTTATGTGGGATTGCCACTTAGCGTAGCTATTGCAAAAGCTGGATATACAGTACTCGGAGTAGATTGTAATGAAAAGTGGGTAGACACAATTAATAAGGGGATTTCTAATATTATTGATGTAAGTTCACAAACGTTAAAAGGTATCGTAGAAGCAGGTATGTTAAAAGCAAGTACGGATTTTAGCAGTGTAGCACAAGCTGGTGCGATTATTATTTGTGTTCCAACACCACTTAATAAAGCCAAAGAACCAGATTTATCCTATATTATAAAGGCTATGGATGGCATTGTACCTTTTATAAGTAAAGAGACACTTATTTCACTAGAAAGTACAACATATCCAGGAACCACAGATGAACTCGTAGTAGAAAGAATTGAAAGAGAGAAGAAATGGCGTGTAGGGGAAGACTTTTTCGTATGTTATTCACCCGAGCGAGTAGATCCAGGAAATAAGACATTTTCGGTAGAAAATACACCAAAGGTAATAGGTGGAAGTACGGATAAATGTTTAGAGCTTGGTAAAGCATTGTATGAATCATTCTTGCCTAAAGTTGTAGGTGTCAGGTCAACTAGAGTTGCTGAGATGAGTAAAGTGCTTGAAAATACATTTAGGTGCATTAATATTGCCTTAATGAATGAAATGACAATGATGTGCGAGCGTATGAATATTGATATTTGGGAAGTTATTAAAGGTGCCTCAAGTAAACCTTTTGGATTTATGCCATTTTATCCAGGACCAGGTGTAGGCGGACACTGCATACCACTTGATCCATTGTATTTATCATGGGAAGCTAAAAAGTATAATTACTTTAGTCGTTTTATTGAGACGGCATCAGATATCAATAGTAATATGCCATATTATGTAGTAGGTCAAATTGTCAAATTACTTAATGTAAATAATAAGTTAATCAAAGGAAGTCACATCTTACTACTAGGAATGAGTTATAAAAAGGATATTGGTGATTTAAGAGAGTCACCTAGTTTGGAAGTTTATGAGCTACTTAGAGAAAAAGGAATGGATGTAGCATTTTATGACCCTTATGTAACAACATTTGAAAGCAAGGAAGGTAGTGTAAAGAGACAGGAGTTAACTAAGGAAAATGTAGCAAGTGCAGATGTTGTCGTAATTCTAACAGACCACTCAAAGATAGATTATCAGTGGATTGTAGATGAGGCACAGCTTGTATTTGATACAAGGAATGCCTGTATGGACATTGAAAGTAAAAAGGTTATAAAGTTAGGGCAGAATGTAGAAAAAAACATATAAAGCAGAAAAAGGGTTGGAAGTTGACTGGTAGAGAGAAGGGGAACAATAAAGGACATTTTCTCATATAATGTAATAACTATAGAAATTCTTTTAGATGTAAAGTAAAACTATAGTAAATAAAATTTGGAGGTATGAGAGTATGTCACATTGTTGTGGAGAACATCATGCAAAAGAAAGTAGTAGGCATGGAAGTGGCTTAAGAGAGCTAGAAAGAAATGTTCATAATATTGAAGGTATAAGCTGCAATATCTATTGGACAGTACAGCAAATGTATGCCCAGGCAACTAGCATCGAAGGTGCACTAAATAATCCTGTATATGGCTTGCAACAATTAAATACTAACGTATTAAACATTCAAAGTACACTTCAAGATTCTGAAACTGGATTAGCAGCAGTTAATAGTGAACTTTCAAGTTTACGAGAAACAGTAGCTGAATTACAACAGAGTGTAGAATATATCATTATGTTACTTGAATCATAATATCATTTTATTGGGTGCTGCCGAAGGTATGCAGCACCTTTTTGATATTTAGGAGGTACAATACACATGGTTTCTATTAGTTTATGTATGATTGTAAAGGATGAAGAAGCAACATTGGCAAGATGCTTGGATAGTATTTATAAGTTAGTTGATGAAGTCATTATTGTAGATACAGGTTCCACAGATGCGACTAAAGAGATTGCAGCTAGGTATACGACAGCAATTTATGATTTTACATGGCAATATGATTTTTCGTTAGCTAGGAATTTTGCCTTTTCTAAGGCGACTAAAGATTATATTATGTGGATGGATGCAGATGATGTACTCTTAGATAAGGATAAAATTTTATTTGGCATTTTAAAAAGACAATTATCACCTGAGATAGATATTATAAAAATGAGATATGATTTAACAGATATTAATAGTGATAAGCTGGTAGCTTCATTAGATAGAGAACGTATTGTAAAACGTGAAAAAAATTATAAATGGGTAAGTCCCGTACATGAATATATAGACGGTCAAGGAAAAGAACTTAAAAGTGATGTGGCAATCACACACAAAAGAACACATTTACCAACTAGAAGAAATTTAGATATTTTTGAGAGATATATAGCTGCAGGAAATGAATTAGCATCAAGGAACTGGTTTTATTATGCCAGAGAATTATTTGTTTGGGGAGAAATTGATAAGGCTATTATATATTATGATAAGTTTTTAAAAACAGATGGAGAGCTGGAATCAAAGTACTTAGATAGTTGTATTGAATTAGCACAGTGTTATAGGAAAAGAAATGAAGATGATAAGATATTAAGTACATTATTGCGATTTTTTGAAAAGGCAGGTCCAAGAGCAGAAATATGTTGTACTTTAGGTGCTTATTATAAAGAAAGAGGTAATTATGAAAAAGCAATTTCATGGTTTAAGATGGCACCCCATACAACTCAGGCAGAAGGAACAGGGAAGGTCACATATAGTTATTTAGGTTATATACCTTATATGGAATTATGTGCGTGTAGTTTTAAATTAGGCAGAATTGATGATGCCATTATGTATAATGAAGAAGCTGCAAAATATGAGCCACTAGATGAAAAAATACTTCAGAATAGATGCTTTTTAGCAAATGTTAAACTACAATCTATACAAAGATAAGAAAATGAAGAAGTGTTGTAAAAAACGCAATTTAATGAGTTGAGATATAATATATTTTTAGGAGACAAATTTCTAAATAAATTTCATAATGGGGCGACTTTATATTGAAATACTTAATAATAGATAGAATAAAAAGGAGCTAGCCCTAAATCATAAGTGATAAAGGTGGCAGCTCCTTTTAGGCGTAAGAATAGATGCCTTATACAGGGGATACTTCATATTGAGCAACCTGTTTATAAAAAGAAATGAGTTTAGAGATACTAGAGGCCCAAGTATAGTTTTTAGCAGTTTTTATGCCTCCCTTAATTAATGATAATCGAAGTTTCGGAGAGGTAAGAAGTGTAAAGATAGTTTCCGTTAGGGTATCAATATTATTAATTGGCGTTATGAGTGCATTAATATGATGAAGTGCATATTCATGAATACCTAAATTATCGGTGGTAACTACAGGGCAACCACAAGACATGGCTTCCAAAACAGGAAGAGAGAACGATTCATAATGAGAGGCAGAAATGAAAGCTAAGGCGCCTCTGTAAAGCTGGGCAATTATTTGTTGAGCAGGATTTACAACAGTAAGGGCTGTTTCAAAATGAGGTAACAAGGGCGCAGTAGGTGTAATCCAAATTAAATCCAAATAAGGCAAAAACATTTTTAGGCGTTTATATGCAATACGTATTTCGTCTAAACCTTTAAAGGGTGTTTCATCGGAACCGAGCATCAGAATATAAGGATGAGAATGATTAAAGGAGGTGGTATTTAAGTTGAAGTAATCGGTATTAACGGCATTAGGAATAACTGTACAGTGCTGTGAATAGAGGATGTTTATAAGTGTAGCAACAGGTGTTGTAACAGTCATAAAAAAATTTGGAAGAGTAAACTGAGTATCTATAAAGTTCAATAAATCAGAAGAAATAGTATGACGCTCAAATAAGTGATAGTCGCCTTGCTCAAAGTAAATAACAGGAGCGATATGTGTATCTATGCAAGCTTGAATATGATCCCAGTAGGTGGCAACAATAATGTCGCATTGAGGAATGCCACAAGTTAGTTCTTCTGTAAAGGGAATCTGTAAATAATGACCTTCCCAGTTAAGCCATGTAGGACGTTTAAAATGAGAAATCAATGTAACTTTTATACCATTTAAAGTTAAGTAGTGGGCATGCTCTAATATGATTTTAACACCACCGCAGACACTGGTATGATTGAGCACATATACAACATGTATGGGGCTACTGAGGCAAGAGTTTTCCTTTTTTCGTAAATGTTGTTTAGTGGCAAATAGAAGGCGCTCAAAACGTTTATTAAATTCTTTTTGCCGGAGTGTTAGAATGGTCTCCATAAAATCCTCCTTGATGAAGCAAGTGTTAAAATGATTGAGAAAGAATGTAGTTTTGAATCCACTTAGCATTTTGAACAAAGCGCTGTTCATTAGGGGAAAACTCTAAACATTTATAAGCACAAGCAAGGCTAAGTGCATAGTTCTTTAAATGGAAGTATGCAATACAGCCTAAATCATAAGGGGTTGCATCCCAAGCATAGCCATCATTAATAAAGGTTTCGGAAGGCTTGGTGATACTCAGCGCCTTATGCACATACTCAGCAGTTTTTTGCCAATTGCTTTGTGCATAGTAAATATAAGCTAAGTCAATATAAGATTCTCTAGCCCAGGGTGCTTCTATGATGGCGGCTTCTAAATGGGTAATAGCTTCAGATGTTTGATTAAGATGTAAATAAGATTTAGCCATGAAACGGAGTGCGGCACTTCGTTCTTCGTTCCAGGAAAGGGGATTCATAAGATATTTAGAAAGGGTTTGAATGCAACTCTGCCAATTACCTGTATACATATATTCTCTGCCAAGATAAAACAAGTCTCTCGCATCATTAGGAGATGATTTAACTGTTTCTTCAAGGAGTTTAAGATAATTTCTAGGTTTTGAAGGATCTGGGTGATGGTTAAATTGAAAGTTTTTCAAATAGATAATAGAAGAAGGCTGATTACCTGTGTAAGTAAGTATTTCATGAATTGCATGAGTCCATATAAAGTTATGTCTAGTGTGAATACGCATAGGCCAAAATACCCCATCTTCAGAGCCGTCTGTATTAAAATGCCATACGAAGCGGCAATATGCAGCAGACGTAGTAAGTTGCCACTGATTGATGAGTTCGTTATACCAATTAGGGGTAAGGACCTCGTCTAAGTCGATAGAAATACATATATCAGCATCTGAAGGCACCATTTCGAGTGCTTTGTTACGTGCTTTATCAAACTGAAAGGGTGTAATGATTTCTTGAGCAACAATAATAGGATATTGTTTGAGTTTAGAAAGTGTATGATCCTCAGAGCCAGTATCGAGGACTACAATATAATCAGCATCACATATAGAATGATACCATCGCTCAACAAACTTTTCTTCATTTTTACATATAGCATAAACCGCAACTTTATATTTACTCAATATTAAGCCTCCTTTTTAACATAAATCAAGAGCTATTGCAAATACATTTGTAATAGCTCTTTTTAGTATTATGCTAATCTATGAGCAACAATTGTGCTACCTGCTAAAGAAACTGAACCGGTAGTTGGTGCAGTTGAAAGATTAATGCTATAAGACAATGTGGTAGGAGCAGATGTTGCATAGATATTAGAAACAGTAACGATAGCTGAGAAGATGAGTGGTAGTTGCGTAAGACCAGCTGTTAATGTTGTAGAAGAATAACTTCTAGGTGCAACAGTAGTAATAGCTCCAGATATATTTGTGCCAATAGAAACAGTAGCAGTACCTGTATAGTTAGCAGTAGTTGTAATAGGTGCGATTAACTGAACAAGATAAGTGCCATCTTTGGCAAATGTAATAGTAGGAGAGGTACCTTTAATATTGGAAGACTGTGCCTGTGGTGTAAAGGTAATAAATGTAGGTGTTGTTGTTAAGGTAGCTCCCTGAGTAGTAGCGAAAAAGTAAGAGTTACTAGGTGCAGAGTAACCAGGATTAGCTGTTCTTGGAGGACAAGAACATGGATAATAAGGTGGCATACAAGGAACAGCTGAAGGTACATCATTATATGGTGTTTGTGGGCAAGGTGAATAATCTAGTGAGTGATTATGATGACAGTGACGATGATGATGTCTGTGATTAGTATTGTTAGAATCTGCGTGATAAGATGAATCTTTAGATCGCATAAGATAATCCCTCCATTTTTAACAAATTGTTGCTAGAGGTTCCCCTCATGATATTATATGCACACAAAATTTAAGTGTCACTATGAGAAGGCGTTACCATAGCGAAGAAGTATATATTTAGCAAAAAAAGTAACAATGTAGGTGAATTGGAATAAATTAATAGTAACAAGAGTGTTGAAGCAGATAGATTAAAGTAATGCTTAGGAGAGCATTAAAATAAAGATTATATAAGAGGAGGAGAGTATAAAATGAGCATTACACAAAACCGTTTATTGGCAGCCATTAAAGAAGTCAATACATCCCAAGCACAAGTAGGAGATGTTATTAGTTATACAATAACACTAACGAATATATCAGATGAACCGATTACTGAGATTTATTTAACGGATATAATTGATAAAAGCCTAGAGGTTGAAGACAATTCTATAGGAATCAATGAGGTTGTGAGTGCAAATCAAATACTATTTAACTTACAAATTCCGGATTTAATGCCTCAAGAACAGCACACAGTAGTGTTTAATGCAATAATTAAGAGGATGCCAACATCACTAGATCATATGATAAGAGAGTGGGCATATATTAGATTTACACAAAATGGAGAAGTGTATGAGACAAGAACAACTTCAGCAATAACTTTAATTATGGATAATCAGGTGGTAGGGCCTGTAGTAATTTGCTTAGCACCTCATAAATCTGAGGCAGTATTAGGCGATAGAATTAAGTACAAGGCAGTAATAAGGAAGTTATCAGGGAAAAACATAGAGAGTGCATACTTATCTATCTCTTTAGACAAAAATCTAAAGTATATTGACGGAACTTTAAAGGTAAATAATTGCCTAGTAGGTGACCAAATAGATCACCTTATGATAGATTTAAAGTGTAAAAATAGTATTGTGACCTTTGAAGCTGAAGTTATAGATATGCCAAACACTATCCGTGCATTAACGTCGGCAAAAATAGCGCTACAATATGCTAGTGCTCTTACACCAATAGCTATAAGTAATGAGGCATTAGTAGAGATTTTTCCGCCTAAGCTTTGGTATTCATATAACATGAAGATACCCTGTAATCAAGAAGTAAATATTGTGATTTCAAATATAGAAGCTATACAGATTAATGCAGCATGTAGCAATTATGAATATGAATTAAGATTCATAGTTGTATTAGAATATGGCAAACAAAGCATAGAAGCTATTAAGCAAGCAGTACCAATACATTATCCTTATTCAGAAGAAACAGAGATTAGCGTATGGGGAGAAAAAAATGGAGAAGACATTAAGATAAACATATTTTTGATTAATTAAAGTCAGAAAAATACAGTATAGGTGGCGAATGAAGTGATATGCCTATACCTAAGGTAATTTTATAACAAAAAGGAGGTGTGTTTTGTGGCATCTTCTTTTTTGCTATAAAGCATTTAACACTAGGATAAAGGGTGAGGATTTTAGCCATAGTTATAATGGATATTATATTCATATGTAAAGCTCAGTAGATGTAGTACTATTAGTATCAAGGTGCTAGGCTATAGAATAAACACTAATTGCCCGAGAATAACATACTATAGAAGTAGAAATAAGAGTTAGGATAGGTGATAAGATGAAAAATTATATTATTTTCAGATTAGAGTGGAACTATTCTAAACAGGAGTCTGCAGAAAAGGTTCGTATTAAGTTAAATCATCTCAATAAATATATTTTACCTAATTTGATGAATCAGACAAATGGAGACTATAGGTGTTTCATCGAGTATCCTAAGCCATTAAGTAGTGAAATACAACAGAGTAAAATGATTGTTCAAGGGCATCCAATTGTATTTGTTCCTAAGTTAGGCACGAAGGATGGGATTAATACTTGGGTTAAACGATATCTTTTAAGCCGAATTGAGGCCTATATAAAAACATTAAAGCTAACAGCAAATGATAGATTAATATTTATTAGTTTACCAATGGAATCAATTTATTCATTTAACACTGTAGATTTTTTTAAGTCTTATAATGGTAAGGAAAAAATGATTCGTTTTAAAAAAGGCTATTATGTAAAAGGAAATAAGGCATATCCATTAAAATCCTATGATGAGTTTGAAGGGTTTGCATTTGTATGTACGTTAAAGGAATATATGAACTATTTTAGTGTTTATAATAGCATCAAGGGATTTAATTATAGCGAGTTTAAGGACTTCCCAACAATTTATACAGACAAGGTAGAGTTTTTGATATTGCCTACTAGTGAAAATAGTATACCTGTTAATAATTTTATAAACTAGGAGGAACAAGATGAAAAAATATATTATTGCAATTAGATTTAATTCGGATCAAGAAGTTGCTACTAGGTG
Source organism: Cellulosilyticum sp. (assembly GCF_982396655.1). NCBI lineage: Bacteria > Bacillati > Bacillota > Clostridia > Lachnospirales > Cellulosilyticaceae > Cellulosilyticum > Cellulosilyticum sp. The sequence continues at coordinate 22,664 of NZ_CEVXFV010000025.1, forward strand.
TAAGGTAGACTGTTTATCAGAAGAATGGATTAGAAAAAGATTAGAGATTTTTAATCTGTGTACAAGAAAGAGCTTAGAGATGCAGACAAATCAAGACTTTATAGCAGTTATATCTGTACATCAAAGCAGTGAAGAATTAGTTGAGAAAATATTAAAGGAATATCCACCATTACCACCTAATATTGTTTTTACTTCTAAGCGCAATAAGGTGATAGAAGAATATATTAAAGACGTAGATAAAGTATTTATTTCATCCTTAGATAGTGATGACATGTATCATCCTAGTTTTATGCAGTATTTACATGCGTATAATGAAAAAGAAGACGAAGGGTTAATTATTTTTACAAAGGGATATGTGTATAACTTATATACAGGCATTATAGATGCGTACGAGTCACCTTCACCACCATTTTATACACAGATTTTTAAGGTAAAAGAATATCTAGAGTCTTATAGATATTATCATTTTATAAGACACTGGTATATGCAACGTTTTCGACATACTATTATAAGCACGCCTATGTATATGATTATATTACATGATAAGAATAGCTATGGAAACTATAAAAATATAGCACCTAGGGTATTTGGAACAGAGCAGGTATTAAGTAACTGGCAGATAATTAAGCAGCAATATCATCTGTAGTAATAATAAGGGGGATAAAATGAAAAATATAGACGTAGTTGTTGATATAGCATTAAATGTAGATATTAGTAAGTGCGTAAGTTATTCACATCCTATGTATGTAAAATTGCAGCGTAATTTTGTAAAGGCACAGAGTAGGGAGTGGATTGAAAGACGCATGGAGATACTTATGAAATATGCCGTAAACAGTTTACGTCATCAAACAAATTCAGAATTTACATGTATCATAAGATGTACACGAGCAACCTACGGGATTATAAAAGAAGAACTCAAAAAGTATGAAAAGTTACCACCTAATATTCGGTTTGCAATCATAGGAATACAGCCTATATTAAGACGGCATCTAGCAAATTGTAATACATTATATCATGTTGTAATTGATAGTGATAATATGTATAGTGATGATTTTATTGAAAAACTAAGGGCTTTTAAGCCAAATAAAGAAACATTAACGATTATGTGTAGAGAAGGATACTTATATAATGAAATCACTAATGAACTAGCTAGGATTTTTCACCCATCACCTTCATTTTATGCTTCAGTATATACCAAAGAAAATTTTGATGAGATTTACCCTAAGCGATTATGCGAGTCACATTGGCAGGCTACAAAAAATTATAAGAGTGAGTATTTGGCAGGAAGAAATTATTTAATTACAGTTCATGAACAAAATGTAGATAATAGTTTTGAAACTATATTTAAGGCATTTTCAGGTCAGATGATAGAAGGAGAAGAAAAAGAAGCTGTTTTAAAGGCATGGAAGATAAAGTAGAAAGGAGCTAGTATATGTATCATAATACAGCAGTTATAAAGAATACATTAGAACGGCTTCAGAAGGTACTAAAAGATGCGGAATATTTGCAGGGGCAAGTAGAGGCAAAAATTTTTACAGGACTTGAGCAATATATAGAGTCAATGATAAAGGTTTTAAAACTAAGTAGAAAAATAGGTGTAAAGATAAAAGAAGAAGAAAAGTTTATTAATACACCATCATGTTGTATCAATGCAATATTTTCATTGGAGAATATTAGGGATTTGGTTCAGAAGAAGGAGCAGTTAGCATTAGATCAAATTAAATTTGAATTGATTCCAATATTAGAAGATTTGATTTATGATTTTTATTTTTTTACATCTGTGTTCGGAGAAAGGCAGAAGGAAAAGTGGCATTATGAGAATGAATTTTCTAAGATGGTAAGTAATCGTTATATTAATGCAGCGGTAAAAAAAGGACAGTATAAATATGATGTATCTCTTGTAGTAAGTGCATATAATCATTTAGATTATACAAAAAGATGTATCGACCATATTATAAGATATACACCAAATGATTTAAATTATGAACTCATACTTATTAATAATGGTTCAGAAGATGACACTCAAAAATACTTTGAATCATTAAGAGATAAAATTTCTAAACCTATAAAGATTATATGGATGAAAGAAAATGTATTGAATTCCTATATTGCTATACGTTCAAGGGCCTGTGAAGGAAGATATTTACTCGATATCTCCAATGATGTTTTAGTCATGACAAATTCTGTGACGAATCTCATGAGGTGTATGACATCAGATAAGAAGATTGCTATGATTGTAGCTTCTACGCCAGGTGTAGGCATTAAGAGTCAATGTGTAGCGGATAGTAATTTGACGCCAGAAGAAGGCGAAGAATTTGCAAAGAAAAATAATATATCTGACCCAAGTAGATGGGAAAGCCGTAATTTATTATATAATCCTATTGCATTATATAACTCAGAAATATTATTAGCAGAAAGTGGCATAGGTTTTTGGGATAAATATTTTGTGTATACATCAGGAGGGGATGATGCATTATCAAGACGATTAATAGAGGCAGGTTATAAGCTGATATTAGCTAAGGATTGTTATTGCTATCACTTTGGAAAGGTGACGAGAGCTAAAGATACACATACAGCAGAGAGTGTAGCATTATTAAAAAGAAGGTTTTCATAAGATTACAGAAGAAGCAAATAGAATATCATAGAGGAGATATTATGAGAATAAGGATCAGAATATCTCCTTTTTTGATTGTATAACTTAGAAAATAAGGGTACATTTGTTTTAAAAATCAAGAGAAGGGAAAGGGGTGGCGTTTTAGAAGGGCATACATATAATGTATTAGAAATGTTTAGAAGCCATTAGAGGAGGAGGAGGGCGTGAAGGTTTCCGAGTATATAATAGACTTTATAAGTAGGCAGGGAGTAAAGGTTATATTTGGTTATCAAGGCGGTGCAATTACTAGAATTGTAGATGCTATTGGAAAAAAAGAGGAGATGTGCTTTTTCTCTAATTATCAAGAACAAGGGGCAGCTTTTGCAGCAGAAGGTTATGCAAGGATTACAGAAAATATAGGGGTAGCTATTGCAACAAGTGGACCTGGTACAACCAATTTAATAACAGGTATAGGAAGTAGTTTCTTTGATTCTGTTCCAGTTATTTATATAACGGGTCAAGTAAATAGCAAGGAATATAAGAAATCAGCAGCAGTAAGACAGGTGGGATTTCAAGAAACGGATATTGTAAGTATTGTAAAGCCAATTACTAAGTATGCAAGAACAATATGGCAAAAAGAAAAAATCTTATATTATCTGCAAAAGGCAATGTACTTAGCAAAAGAAGGGAGACCAGGGCCTGTTTTATTAGATATTCCAATGGATGTTCAAAATGCAGAAGTTAATCCTAGCTTATTAGAAAGTTACTATGAGAGTAAGGAGTACAAAGAAAAACTAATAAATAACAAGCCAGTAATAGATAAGAAATGTGTAGAAGAAGTCGCAAGAAGGTTACAGATGGCTAAAAGACCGGTGATATTAGTGGGGGGAGGAATAAGGCAGGCAAAGGCTATAGGGCAGCTGCAGGAGTTTGTAGAGAGAACACATATTCCAGTTGTATCTACGCTTATGGGGCTAGATAGCTTGAGTCATGAGCAAAAGGAATATGTAGGGTTTATGGGCGCATATGGTGTAAGATATGCAAATTTAACTGTGGCTAATGCAGATTTTATATTAGTATTAGGGGCTAGATTAACAGGAAGGCAAATAAGTACAAAGCCAGAATCCTTTGCAAGAGCTGCTACGATTATACATGTAGATATTGATGAAAATGAACTTGGAAGAGCAATAGAAAAATCTATACAGATTCATGGTGATTTAAAAGATTTTTTGGAAAAGCTTAATAAGCAAATTAAGGTAGAACATGTAGCGTTAGATTTAACAGCTTGGCAAATGAAAATTGAAAGCTATAAACAAAAATATGTTCAAAATCAGTTTGTTAATAAAGTGATTCAAAGTATAGGCAGTATGCTGCAAGAAGATGCCATTATATGTACAGATGTAGGTCAAAATCAGATATGGACAGCGCAGAGTATGACAATTAATGAGAAAAGGCGATTGCTTACATCAGGAGGAATGGGGGCTATGGGCTTTGCTTTGCCAAGTGCCATTGGCGCATGGACAGGGGCATCAGAACGTCAGGTATGTGTAATTGCTGGAGACGGCGGTATGCAGATGAATATTCAAGAGTTGCAGGCAGTTATAAGAGAGCAGATTCCGCTCAAAATATTTGTTTTAAATAATAGATGCCTAGGTATGATTAGACAATTTCAAGAAATGTACTTTGAGTCTAGATATGAGGGAACCATGAAAGGATATAGCACACCAGATTTTGTAGCATTAGGTAATGCTTATGGGATTACATCCATGAAAATAAAAAGTCAGAAAGAGTTATTAAATATTGCACCTTATTTAAAGGATAATAAGCCATATATATTTGAAGTCGTATTACCAGAGGTAACATATGTAACACCTAAATTGGGAATGGGAAGACCAATTGAAGATCAGGAGCCTTTATTAACAAGAGAGGAACTTCAAGAAGCGATGTTAATTCCGCTATGGGATGAAAGGGGTGAATAAGATGAAAAGGGAGGAAACCTTAAGAAAAGAGATTTTGGAAAAAGTAAAGGAGTATTATACACTTACACATAAAAAAGAAGATTTTAAAAAGGGTGATTGGATTAACTATGGTGGCAGAATATACGATGAAAATGAAATGATGAATTTAGTAGAGAGTAGCCTAGACTTTTGGCTCACATCCGGCAAATATGTGAGTGAGTTTGAAAAGAAGTTTAGCGAATTTCTAGGTGTTAAGTACTGTAGTCTAACCAATTCAGGTTCTTCAGCAAATCTACTCGCCTTTATGGCATTGACATCACCTAAATTAGAAGAAAAAAGAATTAAAAAAGGTGATGAAGTTATTACAGTAGCTGCAGGCTTTCCAACCACAATTGCACCTATTGTGCAATATGGTGCAATACCCGTTTTTGTAGATATTAAATTACCTCAGTATAATATCGATGTTACGGCGTTAGAAAAGGCAAGAAGTGAAAAAACAAAAGCTGTAATGATTGCACATACATTAGGAAATCCCTTTGATTTAAAGGCTGTAAAAGAGTTTTGCAGTAAGTATGACTTATGGCTTGTAGAAGATAATTGCGATGCATTAGGTTCTAAATACTTTTATGAAGGAAGGTGGCAATATACAGGGACAATCGGTGATATTGGTACCTCTAGTTTTTATCCACCACATCATATTACCATGGGAGAAGGTGGTGCTGTTTATACCAATAACCTGTTGTTAAAACGTATTGTAGATTCTTTTAGAGATTGGGGAAGAGATTGCTGTTGCCCTTCAGGGGTAGATAATTTCTGCAAGAGAAGATTTTTAGGTCAACATGGTAAACTGCCCTTCGGATATGATCATAAGTATGTATATTCTCACTTGGGTTATAACTTGAAGGTCACAGAGATGCAAGCCTCTATTGGACTCGCACAGCTAGAAAAGTTACCAGATTTTATTCAGAAGAGAAGAGCAAATTGGCGCTATTTAAGAGATGCACTGGATGATTTAAAGGATGTCATTATTTTACCTGAGGAAGTTTTAAATGGTGAGGCAAGCTGGTTTGGATTTTTAATAACTATTAAAGAAAATGCAGGATTTACTAGAGATGAGATGGTGCGCTATTTAGAAGAAAAGCATATCCAGACAAGGATGCTTTTTGCTGGAAATATGGTTAAACAACCTTGCTTTAATGAAATAACGGATTATCGCATTGTAGGAGAACTTACGGATACAGATACAGTAATGATGAATACATTTTGGGTAGGCGTCTATCCTGGAATGAACAAAGAAAAGCTTCAGTATATGTCAGATATTATTCATGAATTTATTATAATGAATAGAAGGGCGAAATAAGATGAGTAAGCCATTGTTAACAATTGCAGTACCTACATTTAATCGGGCAGAAGAATTGGAGAAATGTCTTAATACTATTTTTCCAGAGGCAGCAAATGAAGAGGAGATAGAGGTACTTATTGGCAATAATGCTTCTACGGACCAAACAGAGTTGGTGATTCGAAAGTTTATGCAGCGCTATAAAAATATTATATATATTAAAAGACTTAAAAATATAGGAGCTGATGGTAATATATTTAAATTAGTAGAAGAATCAAATGGAAGGTATTGTCTACTACATGGAGATGATGATTATTTTGTGCCTGGTGCAATCAAATATATTGTAGATATTATAAAACAAAACCCGCAATGTTCTATTTACTTTATAAGTAGAGGACATAAAGACGTACGTCCCAATGAACTATGTGAAGGAATGTCACAGTTTTTAGATAAGGTGTCCTTTACAGCAGCCTCTATTAGTTCGGCCATTATTGATAAAGCGGTTTATAATACACTGAAGGAGAGGGATAAGTTCCTTTATTCGCATTTAAATCAAATTTATATCTTATATAGCTTATTAGCAAAAAATAGGCGTTTCCTAATCATAGGAGCAAAGCTTATGAGTTATACATGGTCTATAGGCAATTACAGTTTTGGGGAAGTTTATATCAAGAACTATATAGATATATTAAACTATTTTAAAGGAAAAGGGTTAAGTGATGAAGATATAAAAGCAGGGAAGAAGCGTATGCTAGAAGAACAGGTGATTCCTTGTTATCGTAAATGGCGCAAAAGCCCTATAACAATAACAATGTCTGAGGTAATGAAGTATTATGAACAGTACTATAAGGATGAACCATATTTTGAAAAAAGACTACGTATTATGAAATATATTGAAAGAGGATATACGTGGTAAAAGGACGGAAAATAAAAAAATGTGTCCATTTTTGAGGGGCTACATATAATATAATAGAGAGAAATTCACTGAACCTATAAAAGTAAGCATTTGTTTTTAAATAGGTTAAAATGGGGGATACAGATGAAATTAGTTATATTAGCAGGTGGCCGTGGCACTAGGCTAGGGACAATTGCAGATTCTATACCTAAACCCATGGTAGAGATAGGTGGCAAGCCTATCCTATGGCATATTATGAAGATATATTCTTACTATGGTATTAATGAATTTGTAATATGTTTAGGATACAAGGCTCAAGTTATAAAAGATTACTTTGCCAGCTACTGTATTAAAAATACGGATTTCACCGTAGATTTGAGTACAAAGTCGTTTATTTTCCACAACCAGCATGAAGAAACAAATTGGAAGGTAACATTAATAGATACAGGACTTAATACTTTAAAAGGTGCAAGGCTAAAAATGATAGAAGGGTATTTAACGGATGAGGTAAATTTATTAACTTATGGAGATGGGTTAGCTAATATTAATATACAAGAGCTTATTAAATTTCATAATGCCAATAACAAGTTAGTGACAATATCAGGCGTTCATCCTCCAGCAAGATTTGGAGAGTTAAAAATACAGGAAAATGAAGTAGTAGAGTTTAAAGAAAAGGCCTTTTCTTCACAAGAGACAATCAATGGTGGATATATGGTATTTAATAAAGGCTTGTTAGATTATTTATCTTTAGACCCTCAATGTGATTTAGAATATGGGACTTTTGAGATGCTAGCAGCAAAAGGAGAAATAGGTGTTTATAAGCATCCTGGACAATGGGCATGTATGGATAATGAGAGAGAGATGCAGATGCTCAATAAACTTTGGGAAGAGAATAAAGCTTTTTGGAAGGTCTGGTAATGATGCTGAGGCGAGTTGTTATAACAGGTGCAACAAGTATGCTGGGGATAAGTTTAATGAATTATTTGTTATCACAGGGAGTAGAAAAAATATTAGCCATATGTTCACCAGGTTCAACCAGAATAAAAAACATCCCAAAGCATTCTTGCATTCAGATTATACAAGGTGATTTAGCTTATTTAGAAGATATAAAACAAGTTATCAGGTCTGAATATGAAATCTTTTATCATTTTGCATGGATAGGTACACAGGCTAAGACAAGAAATAATATAAAAGTACAAATGAAGAATATAGGTTACACATTAGATGCACTAAGGTTAGCAAAGGAATTAGGCTGTAAGACTTTTGTAGGTGCTGGGTCTCAGGCAGAGTATGGTATATGGGAGAAGCCATTAAGTGAAGAAACACCTACTTGTCCTCAAGATGCCTATGGTTTTGCAAAATATATGGCTGGTAGGTTGAGTCAATTTTTTGCAAAGGAAATAGGCATGCAGCATATGTGGGTAAGGGTTGTAAGTATTTATGGACCGCATGACAGAAAAGATACGATGATTATGTCCACATTAAAACAGCTTCTTGCTACAGGGCAGGCAGCTTTTACAAAGGGTGAACAAATCTGGGATTATTTATATGAAGATGACGCAGCAAGGGCAATGGCCTTAATTGGAAGTAGAGGGAAGCCTGGTAGCATCTATGTGTTAGGAAGTGGCAAAGCCTATTCACTAAAGCAATATATAGAAGAAATGATAGAAGTATTAGGAAAAGGTCATACGGCTAAGTTTGGCGAAATACCTTACAAGGCGGATGCAAAAATGTATTTATGTGCAGATATAACAAAGCTTACAGAGGATACAGGTTTTTTGCCTCAAATCGCTTTTAAAGAAGGTATTAGTGAGACCGTTAAGGCACTTTGTAAGGAGGAGTATCATGAGTGAGTTTGGAGCATGTTACAAAGGCAAAACGGTATTAGTTACAGGGCACACGGGTTTTAAGGGCTCATGGCTTACAATATGGCTCAGGTTATTAGGTGCAAATGTAGTTGGTTATGCATTAGAACCTATAACCAGTAAGGATAACTTTGTATTAACCGATTTAACGCATAAGATGGAAGATATTCGAGGGGACATAAGAGATAGAAAGCAGTTGCAAAAAGTCTTTGATCAGTATGCACCTGATTTTGTATTTCACCTAGCAGCACAACCGCTTGTGAAATGGTCTTATAAAGAGCCAGTGTATACTTATGAAACAAATGTAATGGGGACTATTAATGTGCTGGAATGTATGCGAAGTAGTCAGAAGAAACAAGTGGGTATTTTTATTACAACTGATAAATGTTATGAAAATAAAGAACAAATATGGGGGTATAGAGAAGAAGATGCATTAGGTGGTTATGATCCTTATAGTTCTTCTAAGGGGGCAGCTGAAATCGCCATTAATTCGTGGCGAAGCGCCTTTATGAATCCAAAGGATTACACTTCGCATCATAAATCTATAGCTTCTGTACGTGCGGGTAATGTAATAGGGGGAGGAGATTGGGCTAAAAATCGTATAATTCCAGATTGTATTCGGAGTATAGAAAAAGGAGAACCTATTGAAATTAGAAGTCCACATGCTATTAGGCCGTGGCAACATGTACTAGAACCCTTAAGTGGCTATTTAATGTTAGGAGAAAAAATGTGGGCAAATCCTACGGCTTTTTGTGAGGGATGGAATTTTGGTCCGTATAGTCATCAGATTTTAACCGTTCAGCAAGTGGCACAAGCGCTTATTGATGCCTATGGAAAAGGCAGTTTGCAAGTAGTCGAGGCTACTGAGCATGAGGCGGAGCTCCTCACATTAGATATTACTAAAGCATTTTGGTATTTAAAATGGCATCCTACTTTAAACTGGAGAGAAATGATACAGTACACAGTAGATTGGTATAAGGCGTATACAAATTGTAATGTCTATATGTTTTGTGAAGAACAGATTCAAGATTTTATGAGAAAACAAAAAGTTAATGATTAAAAGGAGCAATTTGTATGACGGTGCAACCTTTAATAACAATAGGCATCCCCACCTATAATCGAAGTGCTTATTTAAAAGAAAATTTAAAAACGATATATGAACAAATAGGTAATGATCCAGATTTTGAGATATTAGTTATTAATAATGCATCAGATGACGATACGGAGGAAATCATTTTACATTTTAAAAAGCAGTATAATAACTTAACCTATATAAAGAATGATAGTAATATTGGTGCGGATCGAAATATTTTTAAAGTAATTGATGAGGCAAGAGGTATATATTGCTTATGGCATAGTGATGATGATTATTTTTATCCTGATGCGTTACCACGCATTAAAGCTATTATTAATCAGTATAGACAGTGCGCAGTTTTATTTATACGGCAAATTTATCAAGAGGCAGAAGCAACATTATATAGTGGCATGAGTGAGTTTTTAAGGCAGACTTCCTATGGTGCAACAGGAATATCTAGCATCATTTTAGAAAAAAAGGCATTTAGCCAAATAAGAGAACCACAAAAATTTATAAAAACTAGCATAAATCATATGTATTTAATTTATAGTATACTTGAAAAAAATCCTTTATTTGTGATGATTAATAGAAAATATATACGCCTTATGGGGGCAAAATCTACTTCATATAATTGGGGAAAATTTATCATTAAGGATTATTTGGATATATTATATTATTTTAATCAATATGGGTTGAATTCAAAGTTTATCAAAGAAGAGAAGAAGAAATTATTAGATGGGGCTATTGTACCCTGGTATAAAAAATTACAAGATCCGAGATGGAATATAGACCTTAGTGATACGATAAAATACTTTGTACAGTATTATAAAGATGAACCATATTTCTTGGAATATTATGATGTCTTAGTAAATATTCATTCATAAGACAAAAAAGGAAGATAATTAGAAGACGAATAAAAACTGGCTAGAACCTAAAGGGGATAGCCAGTTTTATTAATGTATAAAAATTGGGGGAAATCATGTCTATATTATTAGATTAACAAGAATGATTTAGTGAATTATAATAAAAATAAATACTATTTAGAACAAAGTTTAGAAAAAGTGTTTATGGAGGAGACTATGAATAAAATTTATAATTTACACATGGGTAGTGCAAAATGTGCAGTAGATTTAGGTGATGGTAGTGAAAGAGGAGAATATGTTAATCAAGATTATATTTTACATAAGATGGGGCGTCCACACCGCGCGATTAGCTTAATGTATTGTTATTATCCAAAAGATGCAGGATGGCCAGGACGTGCCAGTGTGGTACATGCGAGTCCTGATGTCAAATTTGCTTGGGATTATCCTTATGATGATTATTTTACTTATAAAGGTGGACTTAATGGCACTATGGAAGATGAACCATTTACATATATGAGGGATATCAGACGCCATGGACAAGATGTAAATCTGACATTAACAATTGATTGTGGTCTTAGTGATGAATATCTTATTGCTGTTGCAAAAGAACTTAGAACATTTGGCCGTATGTTCTTACGTATTAATCACGAGGCAACAGGAGACTGGTTCACGCATAATAAACGTTATAGTTATCAGGAAGTAGCAGATTTCTTTGTAAGATTTCATAATATTATTAAAGAATATGCCCCAAATGTAAAAACAGTTATCTGTGCTGCAGATATTCAAAACTTAGATAAAAAAGAGTTAGAAAAAGAAGCTGAATTTAAACAAACTATTTTAGCCGCAGATGTATGGGCTGTTGATAAATATTTAGCGCTACATTGGGGATGGCCTTATGATGTAGCAGAAACAGGAGGGCAGACACATAAACGCTATGAAAATCAAAATACATATGCCCTTACAAAAGCTACATTTGAGCGTTATAAAGAGCTTAATGGCGGCATTGCTAAACCTATGGTAATGGCAGAACTAAATGCAGATGGAGATGTAACGGGGCCTTATGAACAGGCGGCTATGGTCAGAAACTTCTTGGACCTTATTCGTGAAGACAATGCCACATGGTTTACGGGATTTACAATGTATCAATTTAGAGATAGAGGAAGATTAGGTCTAGAGATAGAAGATCCTAATAATAGTGAAGTGGGTATTGAACAGCCTATTTTTAAGGTGTATAAGGAAATGATTCATGAAGACTACTTCATGCCACAAATGACGATTGGAGAAGAGATAAATCTTCCCGTGACACTTAGATGGGGCGGAGCAGAGGATGCAACAGGTTTAGCAATTCCACTTCATTTTGAAAAAAATCCTACCTTCTGTGAAGTGACTTTTGAGGGGGATGAAAATTATATGATGGAGTTAAATGGAAAATGGTTCTATAAATCACCTCAGGCAAAAACAATCGATTTAATGTCAGCTTTCTTTGAAAAGCCATTAACAGAAGAGATAGATTTAACACTTAAAATATTTGCACCCCCAGCAACTGGAGAAAATGACCCAAGTCAAGGCGAAGATTGGATGGAAAATTACTATACAAAAGTAGAGAAGTTGCCACAAATTCGTGTACGTTTTGCACCTGTGGAATTATAAGAAAAATGAAAATTAGATTAAAAAACGCCTATCTTTATAGTTTTACCATAGTGAAAGTTGTATAATAGGGAAGGATTTGGTCAAAATCAAATAAAACGATAAAGATAGGAGTGTACATATGTCAGTTTTTGAAGCCATTGTACAAGGAATTATCCAGGGAATTACTGAATTTTTACCTGTTTCTAGTTCAGGGCATATTGCCTTGTTTCAACACTTTTCACCGAATATGGAAGGTTCAAGTGCTACATTTGTAATGGCACTATTACATTTAGGAACATTAGTAGCTGTTTTTATTGCTTTCCATGAAACTATTTGGAAGCTTATAAAAGAAGCCTTTCGTATGTTAGGCGATTTATTTACATTAAAGTTTAGTTTAAAAAATATGAATGATGAGCGTAAGATGATTATCATGTTTATTGTAGCCAGCATTCCGCTAGCTATTATTTATCCATTTAAATCAATTTATGATAGTATTGTTCAAGCAGGAAGTTTAATCTTTTTAGGAATTTGTTTCTTATTTACATCAGCTATCTTATTTATTTCAGATCGCAAGGATAATGGGACAAAAGATGTTAAAGAGATGACTTATGGCAATGCCTTATTCATTGGATTATTTCAAGGATTTGCCCTGCTTCCAGGGGTATCAAGATCAGGATCTACGATTGGGAGCGCACTAATTTCAGGTTTCTCAAAAGAATTTGCTGTGCAGTTTTCATTTATTTTAGGTATTCCAGCTATTTTTGCAGGAAGCTTAGTGGAAATCAAAGATGCCTTAGAAGTTGGGGCAACTGTAGAAGTTGTGCCAATGTTTATAGGATTTGTAGTAGCGGCAGTAGTAGGATTTCTTTCTATTAAAATGATTGATTATCTTGTGAAGACAGATAAATATAAGATTTTTGCAATCTATACTTTAATAGTAGGTATAGTAACAGTAGGTATTGGAATATTTAGTTAATAAATAAAGATATGTAGTAATCAAAAGAGGTGCTGCGAAACTATTTATAGTTTCGCAGCACCTCTTTTTAGTTCTAACAGACCGATTTGGCAACACTGTGATATGTAGCATGATAGATCTTAGTAGGCTTTTTTAGAAGAGAATATTAGAGGTTTTCTGTAAAAGCCTTGAAGTGAGCAATGCCTTCATCTGTAAGTTTGAAGACACCTGCATCTTCTAAGACGCGTGTAAATTTCTTGCCGAGAGCAGCTTGGACATAAGCTGTTAAGTCGCTGCCATCATAGTTTTCCTTTAAATCATTTGCCCAAGTCATATGATAAGGTGCAACATCCGTACGCTTGCCTATAATATAGGTTTTGATGTCTTCTAGTTCTTGAAGGAGGCGTCCTGGTAAAATAGCAAGGCCCATTACTTCGATAAGTCCAATATTTTCTTTCTTCACATGTTGTACATCTGCATGTGGATGGAAGATACCAAGCGGATGTTCAGTTGTTGTTCGATTATTACGAAGCACTACTAGCATAGAATACTTACCATCTTTTCTTTTAGCAACAGGTGTAACTGTATTATGTGGTGTGTCATCTGTGTAAGCTATAATATCTACTGCTGCATCGGAATAATTTTTCCAAGTTTCAAAGATGTAATTCGTACATTCAGCGACATCTTCTAAGCTGTCAGCAGTAAGCTCAATAGTAGACATTGGCCAATTTAAGACAGAACATTTTACATTTGGATATTTACTGATAGTAAAGTCCCATAATGTACCCGCACGATGAATAGGGAATTCATAGCAACCCCCTTGATAATGTTCGTGAGATAAAATAGAACCGCCAACAATAGGTAAGTCTGCATTAGAACCAATGAAATAGTGAGGAAACATTTTGGTGAAAGATAATAAGGTATAAAAACTATCTTTACTAATATGCATTGGCTCATGTTTTTCAGATAAGAAGATGCAGTGTTCATTGTAGTAGAGATATGGAGAATATTGCAGTCTCCAAAGACGATGATTAAGTTCTACGGCAATGGTACGATGATTAGCACGATCAGGTAAGCTTAATGTACCATTATATCCTTCATTTTCAATGCAAAGTAAGCATGAAGGGTATTTGTTAGGTGGTGCAGTCTTAAGACGTGCAATTTCTTTAGGGTCTTTTTCTGGTTTTGAGAGATTGATTGTAATATCAATATCCCCATAAGGAGAATTGGCTTTAAACTGTACATTTTTAGCAATACGGCTCATTTTAATATAGTTTACATTTTGGCTTAAATGATAAAAGTAATTTGTTGCTTTTATAGGACTTTTTTCATAAAGTGTCCAAAATTTATTTTCCACCATAGAAGGAGCAGGTAAGAAGATATTCATAAGATTACTTGTAAAGATATCTTTTTCGGCAATACTATCTTCAATGAGTCCTTCTTTTACAGCAAATGCTGCTAAAGCATCAAGTGTTTCATATAAATCAAAATCTAAAACTTCAGAAGAAGCCTCATATTCAGAGGTATTAAAAGCAGCAAGCAGACGATTGCGTACATAAATTTCGTCACGTTTGCTAATAAGTTCATTTTGGATGCCATGGGCAATAAGGGTATCAATTAGTGCATATAAATGGTTCATAATTAAACTCCTTTGTAACCAGTAGGATGTGAAGCATGCCATTTCCAAGCAGAGGCAATAATTTCTTTAATATCTGTGTAGTGAGGTTGCCAGCCAAGGATTTCTTTAGCCTTTGTAGAAGAAGCAACAAGAAGGGCAGGGTCACCACTGCGACGTTCTCCCATTTTGAGTGGGATTGGGTGGCCAGTAACTGCTCTAGCAGCTTCAATCATTTCAAGAACAGAGTAGCCAGTATTGCTGCCTAAGTTGAAAATATTGCTTTCGCCACCTTTCATTAAATAATCTAAAGCAAGAAGGTGGGCATCGACTAAGTCTGTTACATGAATATAGTCTCTGATACAAGTCCCATCTTCTGTAGGATAGTCATTGCCGAATACAGTGATAAATTCTCTTTGCCCAAGAGGTACTTGAAGAATAAGTGGGATAAGGTGAGTTTCTGTTGTATGAGCTTCACCAATTGTACCACTCTTATCTGCACCTGCTACATTAAAGTATCTAAGGCATACATAGTGAAGATCATGGGCAGTATTTGTCCATTTAAGCATTTTTTCAATAGCAAGTTTTGTTTCACCATAAGTGTTTGTAGGACAAGTTGGCATATCTTCCGTAATAGGCATTGTTTTGATATCTCCATAAGTAGCAGCAGTAGAAGAGAAAACAATATATTTAACACCTACTTCTACAAGAACTTCTAAAAGTGTTTCGCTGCCGCCTACGTTATTGTTGTAATATTTAAGGGGTTTACTCATAGACTCACCAACTAAAGAGTTGGCAGCAAAGTGAATAACACCATCTACTTTTTCTTTTTCAAAAACGGCTTTAAGTTCATCTTTATGACGAATATCTACTAGGTAAAAAGCAGCACCAGCAGGAATACTTTCAATATGTCCAGTTTCGAGATTATCAATAACGACAACCTCTATACCTTTTTCAAGAAGTTGTTTAACTGCATGAGAACCAATATAACCGGCTCCACCTACGACTAAAATTTTCATAATGGTTATCTCCTTTAAGATAGTTTACGTACAATAAATTTGTTAAGTTGGTATAGGTTTCTTATAGTTCAGAAGGACCATTACCAATAGAGGCAATATAAAAAGTAGCTGGGTAACCAATAGCTGCTTCATATTTATCGCCTACATGCTTCATAAAGTCAGAGACCTTATCATTTTGAACAATCGCAATAGCACAGCCGCCAAAGCCAGCACCAGTCATACGTGCCCCTAGAGTACCTTCTTCTTCAAGCGCAGCAGATACTAAAGTATCAAGTTCTTTACCAGTTACTTCATAATCTTCTTTAAGCGAAGTGTGAGAAGCGTTTAAAAGTTTACCAAATGTAACGAGGTCATTACTAGCTAAGGCTTTTGTAGCACTTATAACACGTAGATTTTCTGAGATTGCATGTTTAGCACGTTTATAAAGAATAGGGTTAGTAAGAATGCTATCTAAAGTAGCAAGCTCTTTTTCACCTAAATCACAGATTGCCTTAATATGTGGATAAGTATCTTGAAGTATTTTAAGCGCCTGTGTACATTCGTTAAAACGTTCATTATATTTAGAGTCAGCAAGTTCACGACGTTTATTTGTATTCATAATTACAATTTGGTAGTCATCTAATTTAAATGGAATATGTTCGAAATCTTGTGTACCACAGTTTAAGAGAAGGGCACTATTTTCTTGACCAAGAGCAATAGCGAATTGGTCCATAATCCCACTACTTACGCCCATATATTCATTTTCTACTTTTTTTCCTAAAAGTGCCATTTCAGTAGGTTTAAGTTCTAAATCATAAAGTGTGCTAAATACTTTGCTAAGTAAGATTTCTAAAGAAGCAGAAGAAGAAAGACCTGAACCATTTGGAATATTACCATAAACAAGGATATTAAGACCATGTGTGATTTCATAGTCAGCTTCTAAAAGATATTTTAAAACACCTTTTAAGTAATTTGTCCAATTATCTTCTTTTTTAAAGTCTAGATTATGTAATGATAAGTTCATAGTGCCAAGTTCTTTAAAATTCTCAGAGTAAACAGCAAAGTTTTTATCTTCGCGAACACTAACAAGTGCATATGTACCTAAAGTAATGGCACAAGGAAATACAAGCCCCCCATTATAGTCAATATGTTCCCCTATAAGATTAACGCGTCCAGGGGCAAAAAATTTATGTGAAGCTTCTTCGTTAAATAATACTTTAAATTGATTTTGAAGTTCTAATAAATTCATAAAATCCTCCTAAAAAAGTAAATTGAATAAGAATAAATGCGATAGGTAAAACTGTTTATAGTTTTATTATAAAATTTTAGTAAAATAAATCAAGTATTTTTACTAAAATAAAATGTAAAAGTTGCGAGGCGATAATTAGTATATTATAATAAGTGAATACATAAGTCAGTTATGAAGTTTTTACTAAAAGGAGTGAGGAGATGGCAACCATTAAAGAAGTGGCAGCCAAAGCTGGTGTATCCATTGCGACGGTTTCTAGAGTACTTAACTTTGATGAGAGTTTAAATGTATCAGAAGCAACGAAAAAACGTATTTTTGAAACCGCCGAAGCTTTAGATTATGTGCCAAATAGCAAACGAAAGGTGAAAGAAAAACCTATTACAATTGGGATTGCTCAGTGGTACACAGAAGAAGAAGAGCTAAGAGACCCTTATTATCTGGCAATACGTATTGCGGTAGAGAAATTATGTGATAAAGAAAATATTGAGTTTAAACGTATTACGCCAACACATGAAAAAACACAAGGTAAACTCTTTGATGGTGTGATTGCAATTGGTAAGTTTGGAAAAGAAGAAGTAACTTATTTAAGTAGTTTGTGTAAAGAGATTATATTTGTAGATTTTTCACCAGAAGAGGAAGTGTATGATAGCGTTTTAACAGATTATAAACGAGGGACGTTAAAGGCGCTTAATTACTTGTATGAATTAGGCCATAGACAAATAGGATACATTGGCGGAGAAGAATATATAGATGGTAGAGAAAAAAGTATTGATGATGAACGCGAGCATACCTACTTAGAATTTATGAAAGAGAAGGAACTAGAGGATAGACTTTTCTTATTAAAGGGAGAATTTAAACCTGAAGTAGGGTATAGGCTGATGAAAGAAGCGTTAGAAAAGGAAAACTATCCAACGGCATTCTTTGTGGCAAGTGATCCTATGGCTATAGGTGCGTACAAAGCAGTAAGTGAAAAAGGGCTAGTAGTAGGGAAGGATATAAGCATTATTGGCTTTGATGATATTTATACAGCTCAGTTTCTAACGCCAGCACTTACAACAGTTAAGGTTTATACAGAATTTATGGGAGAAACTGCATTTGAAACGATCAAGGAGCACCTTCATACTGGACGAAAGATTCCTAAGAAAATTCTTATTCCAACTCAGTTTGTAGTAAGAGAAAGTTGTAGCCAAATAAAGTGAGCTTTGATATAGTGTAATTATAGGAAAATTATAAAAAATCAAAAAGGGGATTGGGTCATGGAAATTAGAGAAAATAAAGTAACTTTTAAGTCTGGTAAAATTGTGACGAAGTATGTATTAACTAATAATAATGGCATGAGTGTCGAGCTTATTAGTCTTGGCGGAACCCTTACTAAAATTATGGTACCAGATGCAGAAGGACGTTTTGAAAATGTACTTCTTGAATGGCAAGATATCGAACTTTATGAACAACATCCAGGAAGCTTTGGCGCCATTGTAGGGAGAACAGCGGGTCGTATCGGTGATGGCAAGGTAACAATTGATGGTCAAGAATATCATTTTTATAAAAATAATAATGGAAATACATTGCATGGTGGGAAGTTAGGTTTTGATCATAAAAATTTCGAAGGTAAGGCAGTTATTGATGAAGAAGGTGCTAAAGTAATTCTTACTTATTTGAGTGTGGATGGCGAAGAAGGTTATCCAGGTAACTTACAAGTTAAAATTACATATATTCTTAAAGATGATAATACGCTTACAATCGACTATAAAGGTGAGACAGATCAAGAGACAATTGTTAATTTGACAAATCATGCCTACTTTAATTTATCAGGTAATGCAAAACGCTCAGTACTTGATGAAGAAGTTTATCTAAATAGTGATGAATTCTATAGCACAGATGCAAATCTTATCCCAGATGGCACAATGATTAGTGTAGATGAAATGCCTGTTTTTGATTTTAGAGTGCCTAAAACAATTGGACAAGATATTAAATCTGATAATAAAGTTTTAAGATATGGCAATGGTTATGATCATGTCTTTAAGTTAAAGTCAGGTAAAGAGGCTGTAAAACTCTTTGACCCAACCTCTAGACGTTTTATGAGCGTAACAACAGATGCACCTTGTGTTGTAATGTATACGATGAATGGTGCAGATAGCTCTTTAATTCTTTCAAATGGTGAAAGTGCTAAACCTAATTATGCAGTTTGTTTTGAAACACAAAGACCCGCTATCGGTCATAACGAAGTATTTAAAGACCTTGTCTTACTTAAGAAAGGTGAAGTATATAGCCAAATTACAACTTTTAAATTTGGCATATTATAGTTAAAAGTATAAAAATATATATCGGTAAAAAAGCTAAAAGTTGTCCCACTTTTAGCTTTTTTTGTGCGTTTTTTATTTCTAAATCTTGACAGTGAACTGGAAAATATTTATAATGATTTTGTAACAATTAGTTAACAATATAAAATAACTTAGTAACAAATTAACGCAATTACGTAATAAAAACGAACATATATTAAGAAAATATTAAATCAATGACATAAAAGTAAAGCTTTGGAGGATGATTATGAAATTAAATAAGCTATTTATTATGGGAATGCTACTAACAGCTATGGCAAGTAATGTACAGGCAGAAATTGTAAGTGAAATTAAGCAAGATATAGAAGTAAGTGTAGAAGATCAAACAATAGTAGAAGAACAAGAAGGTATAACTTCTAAAACAACAGTTTCAGAAACAAAACTTCGAGAAACGCCAAGCCCTACAGGAGATATTATTCAATATTTAGATGAAGAAGTAACAGTTAAAGTTTTAGAAAAATACGGTGACTTTTATAAAGTAGAAGTTAATGATTTACAAGGATACATATATAAAACACAAATTGATACAACAGATTTAGAGAACATCGAAGATACAACACCAGCAGTTGAAAAAGAAACAAGTGTTAGTTCTAAGGGAGAAGAAGTTGTAGCTATTGCTAGAAAGTATTTAGGCGGTAAGTATGTATATGGTGGTAACAATTTAGAAACAGGTGTAGACTGCTCAGGATTCACACAGCAAATTATGAAAAAAGTAGGTATTACTATAGAAAGAACTTCACGTAGCCAATATGCTGCAAATGGTAAAAAAGTAAGCGTATCAGATGTTGCACCAGGAGATCTTGTATTTTATGGGAAGGATGGTGTGAATATAGACCATGTAGCCATTTATGCAGGTAATGGACAAATCATTCATGCTAGTGATGCTAAATCAGGTATAAAAATGAGCAATTTATACTATGGCAAACCGATTATTGGTGTAAAACGAGTAATAAATTAAACACAGTCAGTTAATAGTTGACACATGTTTAAACATATATTATAATAAATTTGTAATAATTAATTTAAATTTGTGCAAAAGTTAAAAGCCAAATAGCTATCTATAAGGAGGAAAACAAGTGAAAAAAATAAAATTAATCAGTACTTTACTTGCAACACTACTTATGTCATCTGTTTCTGTATTTGCAGCAGAAATACCAAAAGAGGGCATTGTTACTGCAAATAGCCAAGCCTATAGCTCACCAGAAACCGAAGAAGTAACATGTTATATATACGAAGGCGAAACATTTGAGATAGTAGAAACTTTAGATGACTATTATGGCGTTTTATTAAATAAAGATGAAGTAATATACATAGCAAAAGATAGTTTACAAGTTGAAGAAGAAAAACAAGAAGAGATTGTAGAAGCTGTTCAAGAAGAGAAAACAGAAGTAATAAAAGCTGAAACACCAGTTAAACAAGAAACTGTTAAAGTGCAGAAGTCAAAAGGCGAAGAAGTTGTGGCTTATGCAAAGAAATTTATTGGAACACCTTATGTAAGCGGTGGAAATAGCTTAACAAAGGGTGTAGATTGTTCAGGCTTTACACAACAAGTTTTTCTTAACTTCAATGTGAAATTAGATAGACGTTCTAGAGACCAATTTGCTAATAATGGCGTATCTGTTAAAAAATCAGATTTAAAACCAGGGGATTTAGTTTTTTATGGTTATAGCAGTGTAACACACGTAGCCATTTATATTGGTAATGAGCAAATCATTCATGCACCAGTTCCAGGAAAGAGTGTATCTGTAGCACCATTATGGCAGCGTGGAGATGCACCAATTATGGGATATAAACGTGTAATTTAGAAGTATAATATACATAAGGAAAGAACTACCAATAATTAATATTAATTATTGGTAGTTCTTTTTTGTAGAGAAAAACTATAAGATGAATGTGAAATCATTGGGAGAAGCTAACTTACCTAGATGTATATTTCAAGCTTTTAATTTGTTTCTCTATATTGGGTGCGGATAGAAATAAGATAGTTTACATATAATACCTTTGTTAGATATTGCGTATAAGGAGTGTGAAAGATGACCAAAATCCGAGCTGGCTATGCATGCCTTAATCTATCGTTAGAAGATAGTTTTAGGACATTTCGCTTAAAAGCAGTAGAAGATAAGGATGAAGATAAGATTACAGATGTAATTTGGCACAATATGCGTCTATTTAAGGAGATTATATTAAATAATATACAAAATAATATTTATGTTTATAGATTGTCTTCTGATCTTATACCTTTTTGTGCCCATCCTTATATGAAGGCACTGTATAAAGAAAAGATTGAACAAAATGATGAGATGCAGTCGATTTATGATTTGATCAGTACACTAAGAAAAAAGTATAAACTGCGTATTAGTATTCATCCGAGCCAGTTCAATGTCTTATCTAGCCCTAAAGAAGATGTAGTAAAACGTTCTATTGAAGAAGTAAATACGCAGTCGAGTTGGATAAAGCGGGTAGGGGGACAAAATGTTGTGCTACATATGGGTGGAATCTATGGGGATAAGATAGCCGCCATTAAAAGATTAGAGGAAAACTTAAAGTATGTAGCATGTGATTTACTTTCTATAGAAAATGATGATAAATCATATCATACAGAAGATGTGGTGACATTATGTGAAAAAAATAAATTAAAGTGGGTCTATGATTTTCATCATGATAGATGTCATCCTACTATGGAAGGTGAAGAAGGGGTGAGACAGCTTATTAAAGCTTATCCGCCAGATAAATATCATTTATCTACAGGAACACCTCAAATTAATTCAAGACCTCATGCAGATTATATTAGCAGGGAAGATTATGTACTATTTGTGAAATTCCTAGAAAGCTGCGAGATACAAGAAGCAGATGTAGTATTTGAAGCTAAAAAAAAGAATTTAGCCATTCATGAAATTTTAGAACCTTTAGAGGACGGATATTGGCGACTAAAAGAATAGGAGACAAATGAATGATAAAATTAAAGCAAATATTTAAGAAGATAAGTTTGGCGCTTGTATTTAGTTGCTGCGTGGTAAGTAGTACGTTCATACAAGCAGAGGGAGAAAATAAAAAATTATTACCTATTTACTGTGTGGACACAAAGGGAGAAAAGAAGGTAGCCTTGACTTTTGATGCAGCATGGGGAGCTAGTGATACAGACCAAATCATTGAGACACTAGGAAAATATAATGTTAAGGCAACATTTTTCATGGTAGGGGATTGGGCAAGAAAGTACCCTGATGCAGTGAAAAAGTTCCAAGAAGCAGGACACGATATAGCAAATCATTCTAATAAGCATCCTCATGTGTGTCAGATGAATAAGGAGGCTATCAAAAAGGACTTGTTAGAGGCACACGAAACACTTAAAGAAATTACAGGTTTAGAGTGTGATTTATATAGACCACCTTATGGTGAATATAATAATACAGTATTAGAGGCTGCTAAGGAATGCGGCTACTATACAATACAATGGGATGTAGATTCTTTGGATTGGAAGGAGTATGGTTTACAACCACTTATTGATAAGGTTTTAAATCATAAAAATTTAAGACCAGGAACGATTATACTAATGCATAATGATACAAAGTATACAGCCAAGGCACTTGAGCCTATTATTAAAGGCATTATTGAGAAAGGATATACTTTCGTACCTGTGTCAGAACTGATTTATAAAGATACTAACTGTAAAATAGACCATGAAGGTAGACAACTTGCGCCTTAAATAAATTATAAAAAACTGTTACATTAACTAAAAGATTAATGTAACAGTTTTTTTAATATAGATTTCATATCTATAATTTTAGTTAATATAAAAATCATGAAACTTTGTAGGTGCGTTCTAACTGTTTTTCAAATAAAGGGTTTAATAATAAGTCAAGTTGTTGACTGAGTTGTAGTACTTCTGGGGAGAGTAAGTTATACTCATTTTTCTTAATTGTAAGACTTAGAATTTTTTTTAAATGAATAATTTCATTTTGGGTAGGAATGTTCATTTGGTTTGCCTCTCTTTAGAAAAAATGTGACTATGATGTAAGCACCTTACTAATATCATAATATGTGGAAATAAAAAAGATGTGACTTTCACTTAAAGAAACATAAAACAAAATAAAATGGCAACACTAATACAACGAAATCCTAGCTAAAGGAGCATATTAAATGATTATTATAGGCGTAGATGATACATTTCATTTGGGAAGAGAAACAATATCTTTCTTAAAATCCATGGCAGATGAAGCTCAGATTTGCTATGTGCACCTAAAAGCATCTAAAAATAGAGGAGAACGAATAAGATTTGAGACATTAATGGCTTCTGTTATGAAAAGTAAAGTGATTAAGTTATGCATTGTGGAATTTAATAATAGGAGTTTAGTGTGCTTAAAAAAGATTCCTTTTGATGGCATTATATTTTTTGATGAAAAAATTGGTTATAAAACTTATACTAATCATCATATATATTTTATAAAGAATAAGATACAAAGCATTGCATCTTGCAAGACATTTATTTTACCTGATACAACAAGGTTTAGGCTGAATAAGGATATTAGTTATGGTTGGAGTCAGGCTGCGCATATTTCTTTGACTAGTAGTGAAGAAGGAATTGGGGGCGTGCTTTATGTGCAATGCATATTGCAACATCCAACTAGGCCTATAGAAGGTGCTTTTAGTACACCAAGAGAATTTGGTGTAAGTGGGAAGGCAAGATATCCGGAACAACTTTTAGCAGCTGTGGCCGTTCTTGTTTTATATAGCTTTAATTTGAATAAAACAAGATACAATTTGGAATAAATTGAATGAGCATTGAATAAGATGTTAAAGGCAGATGAATAAAGTAAAGAAACAAGGCCAGGATAAGGAGAGGGTAGGAATGATAGAGCACATGTTAGAAAATAATAAAGTACTACTTATAGGAAAAGTAGTTAGTGACACTAAATTTAGTCATAAAGTATACGGCGAAGGGTTTTATACTTTCGATCTTGAAGTTCCTAGATTAAGTGAATCAGCAGATGTGTTGCCGGTTACTATTTCAGAGAGACTTTTACCATCCATTGGAGGTAATATTCAAGGGAAAGTGCTGGAAATTGAAGGACAGTTTAGATCGTATAATCAGTATGAAGAAGGCAAAAATAGATTGATTTTAACTGTTTTTATTTTCGAAGTTAAAGAGGTAAATCCAAGTGAGTTAAGTAGGAATAAAAATGAAATTTATTTAAATGGATTTGTATGCAAGGCACCTATTTATCGGACAACACCTTTTGGTAGAGAAATTACGGATTTACTTCTTGCGGTTAATAGATCGTATCATAAGTCAGATTATATTCCTTGTATTACTTGGGGTAGAAATGCAAGGTTTGCACAGAATTTAAGCACAGGGGACCATATTCAAATTAGTGGTCGTATTCAAAGCAGAACCTATCAAAAGAAGTTGGAGACAGGTGAAGTAGAGATTAAAACAGCCTATGAGGTATCTATTGGTAAGATGGAGCAAATAGATGAGACAGCAGAACAAGGAGAAGACTTAGAGGAAGAAAGAGAAACAGATAAATAAATTACATATTGCCAAAAAGGACCGTTAGCATAAGCTACGGTCTTTTAATATTTTGAAAATTAATGTAAGTTTAAATCAGTTGTGCTATAATAAGTGGGATGAAATAACTATACAAAAAAATATAAAAATGTTAAATAAAGGATTATGAATATGGGTGATATTACTAAAGAGAATATTGTAGTAGGAGACGCCGTTAGCTGTGTAATCGTTAAGGAGAACAGAAAGACAGCAGCTATTCGAATTGATAAAAATCTAAAGGTTGTTGTTAAGGTACCTCTATTTATGAAAGAAAATGAAGTGAAGGAATTTATTCATAAATATGAAGGATGGATTAATGAGACCTTAATTAGAAAAAAATCGGTACAAGAAGATAATGACTGGATTCGTAATAAGAAGATTATGTATTTGGGTCAAGAGCAGCTAGTGGATATTCAAGTTAGACCTTATGCAAAAGAAGTAGTTATTTTAAATGAGAAAGGGATTAAAGTGATTACTTCTGGAGATGAGATTGCTATGCGTAAAGCTATGGAGCATTTCTTTAGAGAACGCGGGAAAAAATTGTTCACAGAACTTACACAGAAGTATGCTAGTATTGTAGGTGTACAGTATAATAAGATTACAATTCGCAAACAAGAAACAAGATGGGGAAGTTGTTCACAGAATGGCAATCTATCTTATAATGTAAAGCTTATGTGTGCACCTAAAGAGATGATAGAATATGTTATTTTACATGAGGTAATGCATTTAAGACATTTTAATCATAGTGTAGCATTTTGGAAAGATATTGAAGAGTTAATGCCAGACTATAAAAAACGTATGAATTATTTTAAACAGTTTGGACAAAATTTCATCATATAACATGTCGTAAGAGGAGGCAAAATCATGGAGAAGGGACTTGTAGAGGTCTATTATGGCACAGGAAAAGGCAAAACTACTGCAGCTATTGGGTTAGGTATTAGGGCGCTAGGAAATAACTATAAAGTAATTATGGTTCAGTTTTTAAAAAATAATGATACAAGTGAATGTAAGATGTTAAAAAACTTAGAACCACAATTTAAAGTATTTAATTTTGAGAAGAAGCGTGGTTTTACTTGGGAACTCACAGAAGAAGAGAAGGCAGAAATAACAAGTGAAACACAAAATGCTTTAAAATTTGCAAGTAAAGTAATGGATACAGGTGAGTGTGATGTGCTCATACTAGATGAGATTTTAAACACAGTAGGTTTAGGACTTATTGGAGAAGAAGCACTTTGCGAAATTATTGATAATAAGCCAGAAGAAGTAGAATTGGTATTAACGGGACGCACTTTATCAGAAGAGATTGCTAAACGTGCAGATTATATTAGTAATATTGAAGCTATTAAGCATCCTATGGAAAAAGGAATACCAGCTAGAGTCGGAATCGAATATTAAATAAAAAGCCTTAGTAAAATGGGCAGGGGAACCTGTTTTACTAAGGCTTTTTTTCTTATCCACTGTATTTGCAATGGATAGGAGGAGTATTACACGAATAAAGTTATACTAAGTGTCATCGCAAGACTTAACATTTGATAATAGGGGAGGTTCAAAGTCAAGTCTTAAGATAATATCCTATGGCTGAGGAAGTATTTATTCTAGCCGTCCAATAAATATTTCCTAAACCATTTGATAGTATTATATTAATGGCCTTATGTGATGAGTATGTGAACACTACGTGGAAGAAAACTGAAAGTTAGCGCTTAGATTATGCGTTTAGTAAATCAGACATATCATATAAGCCATTTCCCATAGTAGCTAAGAATTTAGCTGCTTTAAGTGCGCCTACAGCGAATACTTCCTTAGAAGTAGCCTGGTGTGTTAAAGAGATAAATTCATCATTTCCAGCAAATAAGATTTCATGTTCACCAACGATTGTACCGCCACGTACGGCATGAATGCCAATTTCTTTTTGTGGACGTTTTTCACGTGTTTGTGAACGATCATAGCGATAAGCATATTTTTCGTCTAGCGTTTCATTAATTGCATCGGCAATAGCAAGTGCAGTACCACTTGGGGCATCAATTTTTTGATTATGATGTTTTTCGATAATTTCGATGTCAAAACCACTATCACTAAGTACTTCGGTAGCACGTTTAGCAAGTGCAATTAAAAGATTAACGCCTAAAGACATATTAGCAGAGAAGAAAATAGGAAGCTCTTTGCTGATTTCATGAATGAACTGAATATCTTCGTCACATAAGCCTGTTGTGCAGATTACAACAGGAATTTTATTTTGTAAAGCAAAATTCAACATGGGTCTAACAGCTAAAGCAGTAGAAAAGTCAATGATGACGTCTACTTTGGTTGTACAGTCTTCAATGTTTTTGTAAACAGGGAAGGGATTAGAAATACCTAAATAAGGGTCAACACCAGTGGCAAGTTCTAACCCAGGGTGATCTTTAATAATACGTGAGATTGTTTGGCCAATTTTTCCATTACAGCCATGCATTAATACTTTTGTCATGTCATTAATCCTTTCAAGCATCACTTCATGAAAGATAAAAGGGTCACTTTTACCTTCATAAATTTTTGTCATATATAAAATTTAATTTTGTAATTATTTTATTGTATTATAAACCAAGATTTTTGTATACCTCTTTAATGGAAGAAGTTACAGGTTATTTATTTTTTGAAAAAGTCATAGATGGTATGAATGATATAAAGGACATCTTTTTCGCTTAGATTATAGTAAAGTGGTAGACGAACAAGTCGTTCACTTTCTTTAGTCGTATAAATATCATTTCCAGAAAAAGTACCATACTTTTCACCCGCAGGACTATGATGAAGGGGGACAAAATGAGGTGCAGGATTGATTTCATGGGCATTTAAATATTGAATAAATTGGTTACGTTCATGAAGATCTTTTAATTTAATGTAGTACATATAAGCATTATGTGTACAAGTTTCAGGGATTGTAGGCCTTATTAAACAACCACGTTTTTCTAAATCTGATAGCTGGCTGTGATAAAGTTCCCACAATTTAATACGCTTACTATTAATCGTGTCAGAGTGGATGAGTTGGGCATGTAAGTAAGCAGCATTTAACTCACTAGGAACATAAGAAGAGCCACAGCAGAGCCAATTATACTTGTTCATAGGACTACGTAAGGTACCTCTAGGTGCGGTGCCTTTTTCTAATATTAACTCTGCCATTTCAAATGTAAGTTTATATTGCTCTTTGGAATGAAGTGGATTAATGAGGAGTGCGCCGCCTTCCCCCATTGTAAAGTTACTTGTTTCATGAAAGCTATAACAGCCAAAGTCACCGATGCTACCTAAAGGTTGCCCTTTATAAGTAGACATGATGCCTTGAGCAGCATCCTCTATAACAAGGAGATTATAATGCCTTGCAAGTTCTAAAATATAATCCATTTGGGCAGCAACACCAGCATAATGAACAGGAACAATAGCTTTAGTACGTGGCGTGATAGCTGCTTCGATAAGTTTTTCATCTATATTTAATGTATCGGGACGAATATCTACAAAGATAATTTTTGCACCCCTTAGGACGAAGGCGTTGGCAGTAGAAGAAAAGGTAAAGGAAGGCATAATGACTTCATCATTAGGTTTAATATTAGCAAGGAGTGCACACATTTCAAGGGCGTGAGTGCATGAGGTTGTAAGTAAAACCTTCCCTAATTTCAAATTGTTTTCAAGCCAATTTGTACAGGCTTTTGTGAAAGCACCATCACCGCATATTTTATTTGAATTAATGACTGCCTTAAGATTCGAAAGTTCTTCACCTGTACTTGTGGGTAGGTTAAAGTAAATCATTTCAGGATTTCAGCTCCTTAATAAAGGTATTAGAATTTTATACATTATCATATTCAAAAAAGGGATTTATGGTTAATAAAGTATTATTAAGGAAAGAAAAATAGGTGATTAAAAGTAGCAATATAGATTTTTTATATAAAAATGTAGGCCTTGTGTATAAAATAGGGGGTATTGCTACATACTTTAATAAGGTCTAATGATTTTACATCACTAAAAAGTAAAGAAGTCTAAAATATATAAGCTAAAACTTATAGATGTAAAATCTATCATCTAAGAAATGAGGAAGAGTTATGAAAGCAAATGAAGCAAAAAATAAGGAAAAGTTATTTGATGCCTTATCACCAGCAGAAAAGATGAAGTTAGAGATTGCAGAAGAACTAGGTCTTTTGGAAAAGGTGCAAGAAGGTGGATGGAAAGCATTATCTGCTAAGGAAACAGGACGTATTGGTGGACTTATGACTAAGAAAAAAAGAGAAATGAATAAAGCAAAACAAGAGGAAAAATAGATAAGAAAGAGGTTTTGTGCTGTGTAGTGCAAGATGGCTTTCTTAGCTTTGAAAAATTTAAGAGAAGCATGGGTGTAATATTTATACAATATATTCTAGTGGAAAAGGTCCTATGCATAGACTTTAGAATAAAAACTTATATAAAAGTATAGTTATATCAAGTGGAGTGATTTGCTGAGATTATAAAAGTGGCTACCCAAAATGATAAATCAATTTGGGTAGCCACTTTTGTAGTTATTATTGTAATAAGATTTTTAAAGTATTAATACGATTGTTAGATGTGGCATCTACAATGAATTTAATATCATTGTAAGTGATTTCTTCGCCTTCTGTAGGGAAGCGGTCGAAGAGTCCGATCACGAATCCACCAATTGAATCAAAGTCTTCAGAAGTGATATCTAGATTTAAAAGTTCATTGACGTCTGTAAGACGGGCAGAACCTTCAATAAGATATTCATGGTCACTGACTTTTTGGATTTCATTTTCAGTTTCATCATATTCATCATCAATGTCACCAACAATTTCTTCGATAAGGTCTTCCATAGTGACAAGACCTGCTGTACCGCCGTATTCATCAAGAACGATACACATACCTACTTTATGTGCACGCATTTCTTTGAAAAGTTCATCGTTTCTTTTAAACTCATGAACAAAGTAAGGTTCTCTTAAAAAATCATCAATATGAAATTCATTTTGTTTAAAGTCATGAAGTAATAAATCTTTGATATGTAAAATACCAACGATATTATCCACTGATTCTTCATAGACTGGCATTCTAGAACATGGGTCCTCTTTATATAAAGAGAGGATTTCTTCATAAGTCGCATCACGTCCAATGGCAATCATATCTGTACGTGGTACCATAATATCTTTGGCGGCACTGCTTCCGAAGTCAAATACATTGCAAATCATTTCTTTTTCTTCATCCATAAGAACGCCTTCTTCATGGCTGACATTTACAATAGTTTTAAGCTCTCCTGCTGTAATGAAAGGTTTAGTCGCATTAGGATCTACACCGAAGAGGCGGAGGATACCATTTGTAATAAACATTAATACTTTTACGACAGGGCTAAAAACTGCAACAACGATGGAAATAGGGCCAGATACTAAAAGTGCCATTTTTTCTGTGTTTTGTGTAGATAAAGATTTTGGCGTAATCTCCCCAAAAATAAGTACTAAAATCGTCATAACGCCAGTGGCAATACCAACACCACTGTTATCAAAGAGTTTTGTAGCAATAACTGTAGCTAAAGAAGATGCACCAATATTTACAAGGTTATTACCTACTAAGATAGAACCAAGTAGCTTATTTTGATCTTCTAACAATTTCTCAAGTCTTGTAGCACCTTTCATATTTTGTGCTACCATATGACGAACTTCAATTTTACTAATAGCCATAAGGGCTGTCTCAGAAGCTGAGAAGAAGCCTGATGCCAAAAGTAAAATGATTAAAACAACTATTTGTACCGATTGTACCGATAACGAAGGGTCCAACTTATAATCACTCTCCTAAAAATTTAAATAATATAATAAAAATAAAATTAACATGAACGTGTGTAAAACATATGAATAAAGCCTATGAACAAATAGAAATACTTTCTAAGAAAAAATCCTTATATATAGTATGGTCTTTTTACATATAAAATAATATAGATTTCACATTTATAAATCTCAGTTAGGCATGATGTATGCGTAATGTGAAATCATCAAGAAAAATTATTTGTATATGAACATTTAAGTTTATAAGCGCATTTCTCCATAAATGTTAGATATTACATTTTTACGTTTACATCACATCATGATATTATAT
>NZ_CEVXFV010000026.1:0-51969 GCF_982396655.1 Cellulosilyticum sp.
AACCCACACTCGGGACTTTCACCCGTTAGACTACGCCCATGCTGGGCACACCATACAAAATGGACACATACGAAATGGTATGTGCCCTTGTATTTATGTTCATATACAAATAACTTTATGGTTTATAATTATTATACTTAAATGACTTAATTTTAACAATGTGTAAACTTAATAAATTTTCAAAATTTAATCCCAGTAATCCGTCAAAATGACTGCTAAATAAAATTTTGCCTAAAACCCCTACCTTTTCTTTGTATTTTACCCCTAAAATTCATACATCTTATGTATTTTACTGACATCTTATTCCTATTAAAGGCTTTAAATCTACATAACTTTTAACTAAAACTGGCTTTAATATACTTGCCATAAAAATTCATTAGTGTCAGCTCCCTAAAATATTTTCTGCATATAAAAGGAGTCACTTACCTCCATTTCTTTCTGTAAGTGACCCCCTCGTATCTTATTCTTCTGTTGTTTCTTCTGTTTTTACAACGTCGATACTTAATTCATCTAATTGTACTTGATCTACTACGTCTGGTGCATTAGTCATAAGACAGCTTGCATCTTTTACTTTAGGGAATGCAATAACGTCTCTGATACTATCAGCTTTACACATAAGCATGATCATACGGTCAAGACCAAATGCAAGTCCGCCATGTGGTGGTACGCCATATTTGAAAGCATTTAATAAGAATCCGAAACGTTCTTCTGCTTGTTCGTCTGTGAAACCAAGAAGGTTGAACATTCTTTTTTGAACATCATTTTGGTAAATACGGATACTACCGCCACCAAGTTCACAACCATTAAGGGCTAAGTCATAAGCTTTAGCTCTTACAGCACCAGGATTTGTTTCCATAAGGTCTAAATCTTCATCCATTGGCATTGTGAATGGGTGATGCATTGCTACGTATCTGCCAGCTTCTTCATCATACTCAAGAAGTGGGAATTCTGTAATCCATACGAATCTGAATTCATCTTTGTTGATAAGATCAAGTCTTCTAGCTACTTCAAGACGAAGCGCACCAAGTGTAGCAAATACTACAGATGGTTTATCAGCTACTACTAAGATTAAATCATCTTTATCTGCGCCCATTTTTTCTTTGATAGCTGCAAGTGTTTCTTCACTTAAGAATTTAGCAAATGAAGATTTTTCTTCTCCATCTGTTTTAATTTGATGCCAAGCTACCCCTTTAGCACCGAAGTCTTGTCCATATTTAACTAATGCATCTATTTGTTTACGACCTAAGTCTCCCATACCTTTTGCATTAATTGCTCTTACTGTACCGCCAGCAGCAATAGCATTTTCAAATACAGCAAAGCCGCAACCTTTAACTACATCTGTAAGATCTTGAAGCTCAACACCAAAACGAAGGTCTGGTTTATCAGAACCGAAACGATCCATAGCTTCTTTATATGTCATTTTTTGAATTGGAAGCTGTACATCTACATCTAAAGCTTCTTTAAATACAGCTTGGATTAATCTTTCATTAACAGCCATAACATCTTCTGGCTCTACGAAAGAAAGCTCCATATCAATTTGTGTGAATTCTGGTTGTCTATCTGCGCGAAGGTCTTCATCACGGAAGCATTTAGCAATTTGGAAGTAGCGGTCAAAACCTGATACCATTAATAATTGTTTAAATAATTGTGGTGATTGTGGTAATGCGTAAAAGTGACCTGGGTGTACACGAGATGGTACCAAGTAGTCACGTGCGCCTTCTGGTGTTGATTTTTGAAGAATTGGTGTTTCTACCTCAATAAAACCTTCTGTTTCAAGGAAACGACGTACGCTTTGAGTTACTTTACTACGAAGAATAAGATTTTTTTGTACATCTGGTCTTCTAAGATCAAGGTAACGATATTTTAAACGAAGCTCTTCTTTTGTATCAATATTTTCTAAGATTTCGAAAGGTGTTGTTTCTGCTTCTGAAAGAATACGCAGTTCTTTAACATCAATTTCGATATCTCCAGTTTGCATAGATTTGTTTGCATCTGCACCACGAGATACTACCATACCGCGAGCTGCAATTACATATTCACTTCTAAGTGTACTAGCTTTTTCAAAAAGTTCTTTCTCTGTATTTTCATTGAAAGATAATTGTAAAAGACCTGAACGGTCACGAAGTGTAATGAATAAAATTTGTCCTAAGTTTCTTCTTCTTTGTACCCATCCCATTACAACAACTTCTTGGCCAACATTAGCAGCACTAAGTTCTGTACAACGATGAGTTCTTTTTAAACCATGCATTGATTCTGACATAATAATCCTCCTATTTAAGTAATTGAATAGGGCCGGGGCTACAGGAGTTGATGTCACCAAAGCCTACATCCCCTAGTCTCCTATTTCAACTAAAATTTTCGTATTTCGTTTTATTTAATCAAGCTAATGATAGTGAAGCATAGTTAAAAATGATAACTCTATATCTGACAAAAATGATTTGTCTTCCTTATAAAATAAGTACTTCTCTTCATTACTTGCCAATTTTTCATTATTAATTATTCATTATCACTTTTCACTCTTCACTGTTTTTATTCGATTCCTTTAATTGTCGTTTTGACTACTTGGACGAATTGGTTTAGTGGAATAGTTACGGTGTCTCCTGATTCCATTTCTTTGAGTTGGATTTCGCCGTTTTCTAGTTCGCTTTCGCCTAAGATGGCTGAGTAGCGGGCACCTATTTTATTGGCGTATTTCATTTGGGCTTTGATACTTCTTGCAAGGTGGTCGCTTTCTGCGCTGATGCCTTCTTGTCTTAGAGCATTTACGAGTTTGAAAGCTTCCATTTTAGCTTCTTCTCCTCTAAAGCCGATGAAGATATCTCTTGTCGCTGGTGCAAGAGCTTCTTTGTTTTCTGCATCGCGAACAATGATAAGACGCTCCATACCTGCTCCAAAGCCTACTGCTGGTACGTGTTTGCCACCGATTTCATCTACAAGTTTAT
This sequence comes from Cellulosilyticum sp., assembly GCF_982396655.1. Lineage (NCBI taxonomy): Bacteria > Bacillati > Bacillota > Clostridia > Lachnospirales > Cellulosilyticaceae > Cellulosilyticum > Cellulosilyticum sp. The sequence goes on from NZ_CEVXFV010000026.1 coordinate 2,943, forward strand.
CATAGCGACCGCCACCACAAACTGTACCTTGTGCACCGATATCATTTGAAATAAATTCAAATACTGTTTTTGTATAGTAATCAAGACCACGTACAATACCTGGGTCTACAACAAATGGAATCTCCATAGCTGTAAGTAAGCTTTGAAGTTCTTCAAAGTGTGCCTTACATTCTGGTCCTAAAGTATCTAAAACAGTTGGCGCTGCTTTTAAGTGTTCTTGACACTCTGGGTTTTTACAATCTAAAACACGGAGTGGATTTTTGTCCATTCTTTCCTGACAAAGTGGGCAAAGGTGCTCTCTTTTTTCATTTAAGAAGGCTTTAAGTGTTTCATTGTATTTCTTTCTACACTCAGGACCGCCTAAAGAGTTAATGTGAAGTTCTACTTTCTTAATGCCTAAGCGTTTAAGAAGTGTTGAACCTAATGCAATAACTTCTGCATCTGCTGTTGCTGAGTCTGTTCCAAACATTTCTACACCGAATTGGTGGAATTGTCTTTGACGACCAGCTTGTGGTCTTTCATATCTAAATGTAGGAGAAATATAGTAAAGTTTAGTAGGCTGTGTATCAGCATACATATTATGTTCTAAGAAAGCTCTTACTACTGCTGCTGTACTTTCTGGTTTTAAAGTAATATTATTCTTACCTTTGTCTGTGAAAGAATACATTTCTTTATTTACAACGTCTGTTGTTTCACCAACACCTCTTACAAAAAGGTCAGTAAACTCAAACATTGGTGTTCTAATTTGGTTAAATCCGAAGTCATCGCATAGACCTCTAATGATTTCTTCTACATCTAACCATTTTCTCATTTCTTCACCAAAAATATCTTTGGTTCCTTTAAGGGCACGAAGTTCCATGTCTTACTCCTTTCGTATTATAAACTTACTTTAATAAAAACTTGCAATTTCTTATTTGTAAGTTCACACTTGTAAATTACACTGAAATATAATTTTTTAAGCAATAAAAAACGCCCCTGACATAACTGTCAGGGACGATATTACCGTGTTGCCACCCTGTTTCAAAGCTTATGTATTTATAGTATATCCATCTAGAATACTTCTAAAACATAGTGCTTTGCACTTAATTAGCTGATAACGCTGCTTAGGCGTCGTCTCCTACTGCAATTTTCAGAGACACTCTCCAAGATGTCTTCAAAGCTAGTGTGAACTTTCAGCCTAGGTTCACTCTCTGATAGGTAAGCTTCTACTGGTTCTTATCATCGATTTAATAGTGTATTATTTTATATTGTACCAAAGTTTTTGCTTTAGTCAAGCCCTAGTATTTATTTAAATAATAAACTATCTACCGCTTCTACAAGTTCACCAATAGATGGCTTGCTGATTTGATAATCAGCACCTACTTTTTCACCCTTGTGGTGAAGGTCATCTGTAATAAGTGATGAGAATATAACAACTGGTAATGTACTTAATATGCTATCTTCTTTGATTTTACGTGTTACAGTATGTCCATCTAAAATAGGCATTTCAATGTCTGTAATTAGTAAATCAATCTCTTGTCTGAAACTTTCACCATATTTTTCTTTAAGATTCATAATGGCTTCTAATACATCTTTACCATTATCAAACTCAACGATGTTTACATATCCAGCTGCCCCTAAAGTTTCTTTTAAAAACTCTCTAATTGTTTTAGAATCATCTGCCATATAAATACGTTTGCTTTTACGTTCTTCTTTTAAGGCAATACCTACTTTATATTCGCTATTACCATCACTTGTTAAATCTGCAATGATTTTTTCAAAGTCAAGCATTAGTAAAATACCATTGTCTGTTAAAATATTTCCTACAGCTAGTGATCCTCTAACAAGTGAATCTGGTTTTGTAATATCAGACCATTTAATTCTTTGAATACCTGTAATGCTATCTACTGCAAACATTACTTGTTTCTTATTAAACTCACATACAAGTGCCATTTTTCTTTCTGATAAGTCTGTTTCTTTTTTATCTAAAATATAGCTTAAATCGATAACTGTCATAACCTGATCACGAACATTTGTAAGTCCTAAAATACTCTTATTCTGATCAGCTGCTGGTCTTACTGCACTTAATTGAATAATCTCTTTTGCTTTTAATACGTTAATACAATAGCTATTGCCGTTTACAACGAATACGATGACCTCTAATTCCCCAGTTCCTACATCTAATAAAATTGATTCTTCCATGTACTCACTTCCCTCTCTATATTTAAAATACAGTACTGTATTTTTTGACATTATTCTCTTATATGTATCGGCTAAAAATATAAATTCCTTAACATTTTCTGTAAATGAAATTTCAAAAAGGATGTTGCAAAATAGGCCTACTAGATCCCTAGATGCTATTGGCCTTTGAGAGTACATGAAACATATAGGAAAAAGTTAAGTAGTCCTTTGCTTAGCGTTTTCCCTAAGCTTTACGAAAGTGCTATGTTCCTACCTTATTTATGCCTTATTTATGCCTTCTAAACTCAATTTATGTCTTCTAAACTAAAAAAGGTGATAGCACTTTCGTACCACCACCTTTTTAATCTTAGTAACTTCCGTTATCTTCTGATTTTGCACCTGTCATAATAGCAATACTTTTGCTCACGCCAAGTCTTTCTGCTCCAGCTTCTACCATAGCTTCAGCAGTTTTTGTATCTCCGATACCACCAGATGCTTTAACTTTAATGCGGCCAGCTGCCACTTTACTCATAAGACTTACATCTTCAATTGTTGCACCACCAGTTCCAAAACCTGTTGATGTTTTGATGAAGTCCGCACCAGCTTCTACAACAATCTCTGTTACTTTTTCAATTTCTTCACTTGTAAGGTAACATGTCTCTACGATTACTTTTACAATTGTATTTGCATCAGTTTCTTTACATGCTTTTACAACTTCTTCGATGTCAAATTTAACATAATCATATTTTGCATCTTTAAGTGCACCTACGTTGATAACCATGTCTACGTCTGTTGCACCATTTAAGATTGCTTCTTTTGCTTCAAAAGCTTTAGCTGCTGGTGTTTCATTTCCTAAAGGAAAACCTACAACTGTTGTAATACCCACACCTGTATCTGCTAATAAATGATTTGCCATACCTACGTAGCAAGTAGGTACACATACTGTTTTAAAGTTATATTCAATTGCTTCGCTGCAAAGTTGTTTGATATCATCCTCTGTAGTTGTTGCCTTTAATGCAGTATGATCAATTAATTGTGCTAAATCTTTCATTTGTGTAAGCCTTCTTTCTCTGATGATTTTTGTCTCACTGGTCTTTTACCGGTGTTCTTTTAGTCTTTACTATATTATCATAGGCTTCTATATAAGTACAAGCTTTATGCATGTCTTTTTCTAAACTCTTAATTGTATTACTATAAACTACTGACTATTTTAATATTTTTCATACACAAGGAATAAATTATATGGCTTGTCATATATATGTATTAGGACATCTTATTTGAAAAGGAGGGTGTTTATGTCTAGTCCTAAGTTTTTTGTATTCAAATTAAAAGATTTAAAAATCCCTGTTCTCATTATTTTAGTGGCTGTCATTTTACTAATCTTTTTACTCTTTAGGAACAAAGCAAGTGCTCAAACCTTTGCCCCATCTGATACCTATCAGGATGGACAGTACATAGCAGGCATTTCTTTAGCAGATACTACAATGGATCTTGTTGTGCAAGTTACAGATGGCCAAATTGCTTCTGTTTCTTTAGACGGTTTAACAGAAGGCTCTACTGATCTTTACAATGATCTTATATCTGGTATTGATTATGTAAATACTTATGTTACAGCAACACAGTCTATTGAACTTCCTGCTAATGCTACAACTTCTCCAGCTACTAATATGCTTATGGATGCAGTCAAGATTGCTCTTTCAGATGATGAACATGCTCAAATTCTCTCTACTTACGAAAAACTTGATGTTACAGATCAAGATGAAGTATTTGTAGATGAATTTAGCGATGAAGATTATACAGAATCTGCAAAATTAGAGGATAATACTTCTCAAGCACAAGATAATGAGTCTGTCGAGATTACTGATACAAATTCTAGTGAGGGTACGGAAACGTCAGCTGAAGACACTAGTGATAATGCTTCTGACGAAACTCACGCTTCTATCATCCAAGAAGAAATTGTTCAATAATGGTCCGCTTCTATTAAAAACTTTTCATTAAAAATTAGAAACTATTTTTAGGCTTTCTATAAATAGTTTCTTTTTTTATGCAGTAATTTTAATATAATTAAAATATTTAAAAATTTTATTTATTTTTATTAATATTTTTATTATATTCTGTTACTATATAGATATAATAACTTTTTTGTCAAAGGAGGCTTTAAGATGAAACGAAAACTTCTCACTAATGTTGCACACTCCATTCAATCGCGGCTTATCTTAGTATGCTTAGGCCTATCACTTATTCCAATGTTTATCGTGAGTCTTTTTTATACGTTCATTTCTACTCATGCACTTAGTGATACCAGTTCCAATTTAAGCACCGAGCTTGTTAATCAAGCTGCCTATAGTACGGATACGCTTTCTCAAAGTGTAGAAAACAATATTTCCAAGTTCGTAGTTACAAATCTTGTACAAAGTAACTTGCTCACAAGTTACAACTCTCAGAAGGTTCAAGAAAAATTATCTGCACATACCTCGATTCGCAATCAACTTATTTATCTCGAAGAATTAGATTCTAGCATCCTAAGTTCCGCACTCCTTCTGCCTGATAATGTATTCGTTGGTTCCTGTGGCACCCTTTCTGAAAGCGAATTACTTGCACTACTTCCAACTGAAGTTTCAGATACCTTTACTTGGCTTAATGTGGCTACCTCTGACTCAAACTCTGTTTTAGTCACTCGCAAATACAAGGATCAGGCTAATGCGAATTGTTTTACCGTTGCTGCTATGGTAGATCTTACAACTATCACAACTAATTTTGATTCTATGCAGCTTTTACCTGACTCCCATTTATATTTATTAGATGAAGTCGGGCAAACTATTTATACATCTGCCGATACTACGTCAGGTTTTGATTCCTCTCTCTGGAATAACTTTAAGAATGAGACAAGCTCTAACTCATTTACTGCCAATGGGAATCTGATTTCTTATGCACCACTTCACAATGGTTGGAAAATTGTTATTACTGTACCAACCACTTCTCTTGTCAGCGCACTTCGCAGTTCTCTGCCACTCTTTATTCTTTTGCTTAGCATAGTTGCCCTACTTGCTCTCTGGATTGCTCTCTGGTTCGCTAAACGCTTTTGCAAACCTATTAAACAGCTTGCAAATCTTATGCGACAAGTAGAAGATGGCGACTTCACCGTAAAAATGCCCGAAAAAGGAAAAGATGAAATTAGTCAACTCTGTCATAGCTTTAATAAAATGCTTCATCAAATAAGCCAGGTACTTACAAACACAAAAACAACTATTACTCAAACTTTAGATAGTAGCGAATTTCTAAGTCATTCTACTACTCGTTCTGTAGAAGCCATTAGTCAGCTTACTACCTCCATTACAAATATTGCAGAAGGTACAACTAATCAAGCTATTGATGCACAAAAAACCAATTCTCAAATGGCAACGCTTGCTACGAGCATCCAAATTGTCATTGATAAAACTACTTCTATTTTAGAAAATAATAAAGGTGTTGCATCTCTTATTGAAAATGGTATGCATACTATGGAAAACCTTACAACTTCTATGAACACGGCCCTTGAAACTTCTACTCATATTGCTTCAAGTATGTCCGAACTCACCGCCCTTAATCAAACCATTGAAGAAGTCATGACCTTAGTTTCTAGTATTAGTGAGCAAACTAATCTTCTAGCGCTTAATGCAAGCATTGAAGCCGCCCGTGCTGGCGATGCTGGTCACGGTTTCGCTGTCGTTGCTAATGAAGTAAGGCGCTTAGCTGAAGCCTCTAAAAGTTCCGCTACCAATGTTCGTGAAATCTTAAATAATATTGAGGTTAAAATGAATAAAACTACCAAGCTTGCTCAAAACTCACAAAGTATTTTTACAGAACAAGCCCAAATTGTCACAGAAACAAGTTCAATCCTCTTCAAAATCATTGATATTCTAAAAAATATGAATCAAGAATTAGACGATGTGACTTCTCATACTAAAGAGATGAACGTCCTTAAAGAAACTATGGTTGAACAAATCAATAACATTTCTACCATTACCCAAGAATCTGCTGCTTGCACAGAAGAAGTCAATAGTTTAAGCCAAGAACAACATAGTATCATGCTAGAACTTAGCAATCTTTCTGCCTCACTTAAAGAAAATATGGAATCACTCGATCATGCTGTTTCCATCTTCAAAGTCCAGCAAGATGAAGCTATATAGCTATATCATGAAACATTCAACTAGTCATCTTACCTAAGAAAATAGAACTTTCCTGCCATAAAAAAAGCGGTATTACTCACTTGAGCAATACCGCTTTTTATTATGGCTTATAACTACCTATTATATTTCATTCATTTCTATCCCTTTTCAAAATAACTCATTAACCTTTTACTTTTCTTTTTATGTTTGTAAAAAGATACATCAACGGCTTATTTCGCAGCCTCCCTACCTCTTTGGGCAGCTTGATACGTTTGAATAAAGCCCTTAATAAATTCTGCAGTAGCATCTATACCAAGTACACTGCTATCTACAGATAGTTCGTAGAGCTGTGTCTGTCCCCATTTATTCCCTGTATAATAATTGTAATAAGTTCCACGTTTTTTATCTATTTTGTTAATTTTCTGCTCTGCCTTTTCTGCCGGGAGATTATACTGTGTAATGGCATGCTCTATCCTTGTTTTTAGTGGTGCATGAATGAATATATTAATGCAGTTTTTGTAATCTCTTAAAATATAATCTGCACAACGGCCTACTATAACACAACTTTCTTTAGCAGCTATTTCCTTAATAATATCAGATTCTAATATGAAAAGTTTATCATTAATAGGTAAGTCCAATAATGGTGACATATGATTACCAATCATATAGGTTCCTGAAACAATAGAGTATAGCAAACTGCTTGCTGCTGTTTCATCTATTTTTTCAAAGACCTCTTTACTCATTCCACTTTCTTTGGCTGCCATATCTATTAATTCTTTATCATAAAACTTGATTCCTAGTGTTTCAGCAAGCTTTCTACCGATTTCTCTTCCGCCACTGCCATATTCTCTTCCGATTGTGATCACTAAATTCTCTGCCATATAAACCCCTCCCTTGGTAGTGCCTTCATTATATGATACAGAAACCACTTATTATACAATTTTTATTTTATTTCTCAAAAATAATTAGTTATTTTATATAATAATTATACTACACTAATTTATATTATTCAATTTACTTCGAACAAGTTACTCCTAAATATAGATTTCACATTTATAAATTTTAGTTATTCATAGTTGTTTTCTCTGATTCTTAAATTTTTTACTTTATTGCCCATATCCATCAGGTATGACATCACCGCAACATGATTAATTCCTGACGCATAAAGTACTTGTACATTTTCTGCAGTAATTCCGCCTAATGCTACAAGAGGTGTTTTAACCTCACCTTGCACCTTCTTAAACCAACTTACCCCCTTTCCTTCTACAGGTTTACACGAGGGATGAAATACTGGACTTAAAAACATGTAATCTACACAGCCATCTGCCATTTTTGCTTCCACTTCTCCATGAATTGATAAACCAATCAACTTATTTTTTTGCCATGCTTCAAGTACTTCTTTTTGCTCTTTTTTATATTTTTCCCATAACATATATGGGAAATGAACGCCATCTGCATCTAGTTCCTGTGCCAATTCTAATTGGCTATGTATTAATATTTTTGTTTTCACATCTGCATGGGCTTTTTTATACTTCATTAACTGCCTTACTAATTGTACATCAAAATATCCTTTGTCCCTTACAATAATACAATCCACACCTTCCTCCATTCGCCTTATCATACATTCAAGCCATACTTTTTCATTTAAACCTTTTCTGTCTGTTACAAAGTAAATCATATCTGCCTCCCTACGTTTATAGTTTACAATTTTTAGATTATTTCTTTATATTATAACTTAATTCAGATTTTATTTTTTAGTATATCTTTAATCTTTTAAAAGAAACTAAGTTTACATATAAAGTTTCCCTTTGGATATACCGATAAAAACTACATACTTGAAAATTTTTACATTATAAGGAGGTTTTATTGTGTCTACACACTCAATGTTAGAAAAAAACAAGTTAGAATCAGATGCACTTTTATTTCGTGTTTTAAATATTGGTATGGTTTTAACTATTTTAAATGCTATTTCTATCTTCATTAACCGTCATAATCTTGGTTTTAGGTTGAATGATTATTTAGGATTACTAAGTACTGCTTGGGTTTTAATTCCTATTCTCTATTATAAATACTCTACAACAAGAAAACACTTTGTTCCAATTAGTCTCATTTCTTTAGAAATTTTAAGTTGTACTTTATACTTAGCCGCTTGGCTTAATGCGACTTTAATTTGGGTTATTACACTTTTAATAGCTGGTCTGTATTTCGATACAAGTCTTGTAAAGAAAATTCTTGTTATTAAAATCCCTTTATTTGTGCTTGCCACTTTCCTTATTCCTGTAATCAATGAACCTGGCTATGGCATGGAAGCAAATATGGTTGAGTCTGCTTACACATCTGTTTATTACATTCTTCAACTTCTTGCTGTTGGCATCCTATTCTATAAAATGACTCAAAAATTCAACAACATCTTTTTAACATCTGTTTCACAAAGTGATGATATTGAAACATTACTTAAAGAAAACATAAAAAAATCTACAGATATTAATAATGCTTTAGAAGAGCTTTATGAACGCATAACTCATGGTAATAATGCTATTTCAACAATTAATGCTACAAGTGTTTCTGTCAGCTTAGATTCTGAAAATATGTCTGAGAAGGTTCTAAATAGTAGCCGTGCTGCTGATAATATGCTCATAAGCGTTAAAGCTACTACTGAAAACTCCAAAGAATTAACTTCTGTAACAGAAGAAATTGGAAAAATTGCTTTAACTAATCAAGAAAATATCACTAATTTGGTAGAAAAGATTCAAGAAATCAATACCTCTAGCAGCAAATCAAAATCTCTTTTCAATACTTTATTACATAGTACGGCCGAAATCTCATCTGCCTTAAAAATCATCAATGATGTATGTGAACAAACAAATCTTATTGCCCTTAATGCTTCTATCGAAGCTGCACGTGCAGGGGAAGCCGGAAAAGGTTTCGTAGTAGTCGCCTCAGAAATCAAAAAGCTTGCTGAACAATCTAATCAATCTGCTGATTATATCAATACAATTTTGCATAATGTCAATACAATTTTGCATAATGTCAATACAAATACAGATGATTCCCTAAATGCTATTAATGAAACTGAAATCATTGTTCAGGATAATCTCAAATTACTTACACATGTACAAAAAGATTTTGATAAAATGTTTAAACTTCAAAATGATATGATTCAAAAAATCATTGATTCTCAAACACTCATTTCGCATTTAGAAAATGAAATTAATCTTGTAAAAACATCAACTCATGAAGCACACACTGGCAGCTTGGAAACCTGTTCTAATATGGGACATATTACAGCTTCTTTAGAAGAACTTACTGCTTCCTTCCAAGACATCCTAGTTTATGCTGAAATGGTAAAGGCAAATTCAGATGAACTTATTAAATTACAAGATAAATAAGTTAAATATCGAGTATCCAAAAAGAGGTACGCAAAATTATTTACAATTTTGCGTACCTCTTTTTCTTATAAGTCAAAAACTCAGCTGCTCTATTTTGCAACTATTCTTTAATTTGTTCATGAATAATATACTTTCCTGTTAAGCTATAATAGGTCCATTCAGCAATATTCGTTACATGGTCTGCTATTCTTTCTAGATATTTAATAATCATCATATAATGCATACCATTTTCGATAAATGAACTATCACGTTTCATTTCTTCAGTAAGCTCCTGCCATACCTTCCAGAAGTATTCGTCCATTTTATCATCTGCTTTGCAAATGGCTTTTATAGTTTCTACATCCTTACTTACAAAACTATCTAGTGCATTTTTAAGCATATCTCTAGCAGTTACTGCCATACGTTCAATATGGCGATGGTAGTTCACTTCTTTGCTCCACTCCTTATCATTAAGCTTAATGCTATACTGACAAATATCACTGCATTGATCTGCAATTCTCTCAATATCCGTTACGATTTTTACAACTGAAAGAATAAATCGGAGATCACTGGCAATAGGCTGTTGCTGTGCAATAAGTGAAGCACATTCTTTTTCAATTTCAAGTTGCTTAAGGTCTACGATATCATCTTGTTTAATGGTTACTTTAGCGAGTTCATCATCGGCAGTTTTAAGCACTTTAATTGTTTGATCAATCAGATTTTCTGCAGCCTGCCCCATTTCAATAATACTTGTATTTAAATCATTTAATTTATGTTCATATACTTTTCTAGGTGCCACTTTTTGTCTCCTCCTCTTAACCGAATCTTCCTGTGATATAGTCCTCTGTTTTCTTCTGTCCTGGCATATTAAATATTTTTTCTGTGTCATCTACTTCAATAAGTTCTCCTAATAAGAAGAATGCTGTACGATCCGAGATTCTAGCTGCTTGTTGCATATTATGTGTTACGATAACAATAGTGTATTGTGATTTTAGTTCATTAATAAGGTCTTCTACTTTAGATGTTGAAATTGGGTCAAGTGCTGATGTTGGTTCATCCATAAGTAAAATCTCAGGCTTCATTGCAATAGCTCTTGCAATACAAATTCTTTGTTGTTGCCCACCTGATAAACCTAATGCATTTTTACGAAGTTTATCTTTCACTTCCTCCCAAATTGCTGCCTTTTTTAAACTGTCTTCTACAATAGCATCAAGTTCTGCTTTATTTTTTATGCCTTGCATACGTGGTCCATAAGCAATGTTATCATAGATGCTCATTGGAAATGGATTTGGTTTTTGGAATACCATTCCTACCTTTTTACGAAGTTCAATCGTATCCATATTAAATATTTCTTGACCTTTAAACTTAATAGAACCCTCTACTCTTGGCGCTTCTGCTAAATCACACATTCTATTAAAGATGCGAAGAAGCGTTGACTTCCCACAACCAGATGGTCCAATGAAGGCAAGTACTTCATGCTCTTTAATATCTAAGTTTATATTTTTAACTGCCTTAAAGTCGCCATAATAGAATGAAAGGTCTTTAATGCTCATTATTGTATTCATAGTATGTTTCTCCTTTTATTATTTGACTTTACGTAACTTGTGACCAATAAAGTAAGTGAGTAAGTTGAGTAAAAGAATTATTACAAGAAGCACTACGGCTGTTCCATAAGCTTCATCAAAAGAAATACCCTCTTTTGCTAAAAGATAAAGATGTACTGCAAGTGTTCGCCCTGAATCCATTGGTGTTGCAGGCATTTTAAACATTGTTCCTGCTGTTAAATAAATAGCTGCTGTTTCCCCTACTATTCTCCCTGTACCAAGTACTATTCCTGTTAGGATTCCTGGAAGTGCGCTTGGAAGGACAACTTTCATAATCGTTGCAAACTGACTTGCACCTAATGCAAGAGAACCTTCTCTTAAAGCTACTGGTACTGTTTTAAGTGCTTCTTCTGTTGTTTTTACTATCGTTGGAAGTACCATAAGTGATACAGTTAATGCTCCAGATAATATTGATATGCCAAGTTTGCATTGTGTCAGGAAGAATGCCATACCAAAGAGTCCAAAGAGAATAGATGGTATTGCTGCTAACGTTTCTGTTGCAAAACGAATAATTTTTACAAAACGGCCTTTATTGGCATATTCATTTAAATAAATAGCTGCTCCAATACCAATAGGTGCAGAAATAAGAAGTCCAATAGCTACCATATAAAGCGTTGAGACAATAGGTGGGATAAGCTCCTCTAATTTAATGTGTGTAATTCCTTTTGCAAAAATATATCCGATAATCCAAATAAGCATTAAAATTGTTATGGAAGAGATGGCTATGAGGCCACATTTAACTATATTATCTTTATGTTTTATTTGCATAGCCCTGCTCTCCTTTCTGATCTTTTAATAAGCTGAGTTAGGATTAAATTAATGCCAATGATGAGTACGAAAAGTACCATACCTGTTGCAAAAAGTGCTTGTTGGTGTATGCCTGTTGCATATCCCATTTCCAGGGCAATATTCGCAGTAAGTGTTCGAACTGGGTCCATTAAGCTTTGTGGAAGTCTTACTGAGTTACCAGCTACTAGAATAACTGCCATCGTTTCGCCAAGTGCTCGCCCTACACCAAGTACAACTCCTGCGGCAATCCCAGACTTAGCTGCACCTAATTGTACCTTAAAAATATATTGGTATTTAGATGCACCAAGTCCAAGTGCTCCCTCTTTATATTCATTAGGCACTGCTCTTAAGCTTACTTCTGTCATTCTAATAATGGTTGGCAAAATCATAATGGCAAGGATAATAATTGCTGCAAGTAAACTACTTCCTCCGCCAATACCACCAAACAAATCATTTAAAATAGGTACAATGACCATCAGACCAAAGAAGCCATAAATAACTGATGGAATACCAGCTAATAAGTCAATTGCTGCTGAAAAAACCGCTGCAACTTTTCTAGGAAGTATTTCCACAAGCACAATAGCTGTACTTACACCAACTGTTACACCTATTAAGGTTGCACCTAATGTTGCAATGATACTTGTTACTAACATTGGATAGATTCCAAAAATCTCTCCAGATGGATTCCACTTTCTACCAAGAAGGAAATCTACAAGGCTTGTGTGGCTAAAAAATGGAATTCCACCAGCAATAATGTACACTGCCATAAAACCAACAGCTAAAATCATAATTGCTGCACATAACCAAAACACCTTTTTCATTAATTTATCCATACGCTATCCCTCTACTCAGATTTTTAATCTGTTAAATTTTAATTTTCTCTCTCAGCCTTAATCTAAAATTGAGATATATTTTTCTGCTATAATTTCTTGTCCTTCAGTCCCTACTATAAAGTTTAGGAAATCTGTTGTATTTTCATTTGTACTTTCTTTTGTAAGTAAAAGTAATGGTCTAGAAATTTTGTATTCTCCTGATTTTACTGTTTCTGCACTTGGTACCACGCCATCAATACTTAAGCCTTTTACTGTATCATTCATATAGCCTAATGAAATATAACCAATTGCAGCTTCTTTACTTGCTACTGTTGCCATGATAGAACCTGTTCCTTCACTTACTAAAGCTGTATCTGTAATAGTGGAAGCTTTGTCAGCATCTTGTAATCCAACAATTTCTTCGAGTGCACTTCTTGTACCTGAACCAGCTTCTCTTGTAACTACAATAATATCTTGATTAATGCCGCCAACTTGGCTCCAGTTTGTAATTTTGCCTTCATAAATATCTTTCACTTGCTCTAATGTTAAATCTGATATACCGTTTGCTGGATTTACTACAATCGCAATGCCATCGTGAGCAATTACTGTTTCTTTAAGCCCTAAGCTTTGTTCTGAATCACTGAGTTCACGTGAAGACATCCCTACATCTGCTGTGCCATCTGATACCGCTTTAATACCTGCTGATGAACCATTTCCTTGTACTTCAATTTCTACTTCTGGTTTCACTTCTTTATATTTTTCTCCAAGCTTTTCCATTGGTTCCGCTACTGTTGTTGATCCGACTACTGAAACCTTTTGACTAGATGATGAACTACCACACCCTGTAAATGCCATTGTTCCTAATGTTAATACTGTAAGCCCTAATAATAATTTCTTTTTCATTTTATATCCTCCTAATAGATGCTGTGCATCACTGTCCGTTATTTTGTCTATTGTCATATAAATCCAGTTTGTGTGACGACTGGGTTTTATTCTTTTTTCTTTATTACACGGTAATAATAACTCAGTTATGTTCAGCTTTTGTTGGGGGAATGTTAAATTGATGTTAAATATAGGGGGTGCAAAGGAGTGGCTGAGTATATTTCCGTTTTGGGTTGGTGGCACTGCTAGCTGCACTCTACGTAATTTCTGATGCTCTAAGTTTCATATTTTAAAGAAACGCACTGAACTCGCAACACGGTGAAGCGAGTGTTGCTCAAACAGCAGCGCTAAAACCTCTTTAAAATATGGAACAAGGCATCATCAAATCACTTCAAAGGCAGACTAGCATTACCATTCCTTCCAAACTCTCTCCAACATTATAGCTCTGCAATATTTAACTCTGACTTAGAGCACAAGTCCTGTTTAATTGTTATTTCTTTTCCATAGCTAAGAGTAAATACCAGAGTTAGTTGTCATTCTTTTTGTAGTTATTTCCCTTATATGTATATATAAAAGAAGCCCTTACTTTAGTAAGGGCCTCTTTTGTTGGGATTTATTTTAATGAGTGAGTGGAATGACTATATTATTAATCGTGGATTTATAACTTATTTGATGGAAATATATTTTTCTGACATGATTTCTTGGCCGTCATTGCCTGTGATGAAGTCTATGACTGCTTGGGCTTCTGGTTTAATAGTTGGCTGTGCTACAAGTAAGAGGGGTCTTGAGATTTTGTAGTCGCCAGCTTTTACTGATTCTGTTGTTGGAGTTACACCGTCAATATCTAGGGCTTTTACTGTGTCATCCATGTAACCTAATGAGATGAAGCCGATTGATGCTTCTTTGCTGGCTACTGTTGCCATGACTGCACCTGTTCCTTCTGATACTAAAGCTGTGTCTGCAATGGTTGATGCTTTACTGTCATCTAAGAGACCTACGATTTCTTCAAAAGCGCCTCTTGTTCCTGAACCTGCTTCTCTTGTCACTACGATAATATCTTGATCATTGCCACCAACATCTTTCCAGTTAGTGATTTTTCCTTCAAAGATATCTTTTACTTGATCTTGTGTAAGTGCTGTTACTGTATTAGTTGGATTAACTACAACTGCGATGCCATCATATGCAATAACTGTTTCATTAAGTCCTGAAGCCTTTTCTTCTTCACTTAGTTCACGTGATGCCATGCCGATGTCTGCTGTGCCATCAATCGCTGCTTTGATGCCTGCTGATGAACCATTTCCTTGTACTTCGATGTCATCTGTACTGCCTGCTTCTTTATAGGCTGCTACTAATTTCTCCATTGGCTCTGCAATTGTTGTTGAACCTACTATTGAAATCTTTGTACCCTTTTTAGTTTCTACTATATTATTATTTTCTGCTCCTCCTGTAGCCTCTTGTGATACTTCAGGTGTTTTTTCAGATACTGTTTGCGTTGAAGCACCACATCCTGTAAACATAGAAGTTCCTAATGCTAACATTGCGAGAGCTGCCATAAATTTCTTTTTCATATTAATCTCCTCCTAAGATGTATGTACATCTTTCTATCTTCTTGATAAATTTGTTTTTCTTTATGGCTATATCATATTGAACTTTTGTTGGATTTCTATTTTAATAACATTAAGCTCACATTAAGATTTTTTAATACTAGTTTAAAATTAAAAAGGATGTTGAAAAACTAATTAAATAGTTTTTCAACATCCTTTGATTAAAATATGTAATTTATTATGCTGCTTTATTAGCTTCTGCTTCTTCTGCATTTAATACAGCTTCTACGTCTGCCCATGTTAAGCTTTTTACATTTGGTGTTCTACCATCTTCTGAAGTTGGTAATTCAAGTTTTCCTTCGTTTACAAGTTGTTTTGCAATTGCAGCCTTTTCTGCATCAATTTTATAACCGATAAGTTTCCAGTTTTTATCTACAGTAGGTGTAATCACACCACCTTTTACATTTTCAATGTAATCAGCCATTAATTCTCTGATGTTTGAAACTGTTTCTGTACTATTGTCATATACAACTTCTACATTTTCAGCATCTGCAAATAATTTTGGAAGAAGCACACTATCACAACGATAGTTATTAACTGTTAAGTAAATTTCATCTGTATCCTTTACTGGATGACCTGTTCTATATCTTAAGTTTGTAATTCTTGAACCCGCTTCTTTAGTAACGTCGATATCATATCTTACGCCACTGAACATGTCATAGTTATAAATTCTAATATCTGGATTAAATGATATATTTAAGTCACCATCTTTAAATGTGTTGTAGTAACTTGCTGACCATTCCATATATTCTTTAAGTTGTTTACCATTAATTTTTAATGTTTTTAATGTGTTATCGTATTTATACATATTTGCTGTATCAGAACGTTTGATTTCACCTGGTTGTACGTTCGCTGATGCACTGAATAATGCTGCTCCACTTACATGATGTGCGCCAGCTGGAATTTTACCGCTTTGCTCTGCATAATATGTTTGAACTTCTAAAATTAAATCTACAAGGGCATTATCTTCAAGTTGACCTTGAGCAACGCCTTTCATCTCAGCTTCAGGGACAAGTGCACCACCTTCTAATTTGCCAATGACAGTTTGTGCATCTGCTAAAGCTTTTTCATGATAAGGTTTAAGTGTTTCTGTAAGCTCCGCATCTGGCTCTACGCCTTCTGTACTAATAAGACGGGCTGCTACATCTTCTACCTTATTATTTTTATCTACTGTAATTTCCACTACAGAAACATAATTCCCTGCTGTTCCTGGTTCTGTAATAGGAATGTTGTTAACACGTTCATCTTCACGAACAGCATGTTCATGTCCTGCAATAACAGCTGTTAACTCTGGACATTTTTCAGCGATTTCAGCTGCACTATCATCACCATATTCGCCATCTTTACCCATATGTACTGCTGCAATCATAATATCTGCTAATTTGCCATCTTTGATTTCTTTGATTGCTTTTTGTGTTTCTTCAAGAGGCGTTGTTACTTTATAACCTACTAACTTAGAAGCATCCCAGTTCACAATATTTGGTGTAACTGTTCCAATGATAGCAATACGCACGCCATCTACTTCTACAATTCTATACGCATCTACTAATCTTTCACCATTTGGTTTATATACATTAGCTGCAAGTACTTTTGTATCTTCAAAGCCACTTAATACCTTTTCTAATGTTTCAACACCATAATTAAATTCATGATTTCCTAAAGTCATTGTTACAGCATCTATTGCATTAAGTCCTGCAATCATTGGATGTACTGCTTCGTCTTCAAAGAAAAGTTGTGATGAATTTCCCTGAATTGTATCTCCATTGTCTACAACGATTGTATTTGGATTTTGTGCTTTTAACTCTTTAACAACAGTTGCAACTCTTGTTAGTCCACCTTTTTTAACTTCAGAGTTTGTTGCATATTCAAATCCATAAAATTGTCCATGTAAATCTGATGTTGCAACAATTTGGATTGTCTTACTTTCACTTTCTGCTGCAAAAATAATATTTGTTGGAAGCACTAATTGCATTGCAACAGCTGCTGCCATACATAATACTTTCCCAGCCTTTAAAAACTTAGCCATTTCATTCATCTCCCTATTTCTTTCTAATATAAACTGTTTATATTTACCAAACGATTTATATCTTTGCAATCTACTTTAAATTTTAAATAGATTGTCTTTTTTAACCACCGAGATTCATTATACACATTTTTAACTAATTATAAAAGTCTTTTATATATATAACATAATTTCTAAATCTTTATAAATTAAAATAAATTTAGTTAATATTTGACAATGTTTTTTCTTTGTTTCAACTCTTTTCCCCAGGCTATACAGCAGTTTTTGAATGATGTACAATAGAGTTATAGTAAATTATTACTTAAGAGGAGAATTATATGAAAACATTTGAACTCATTGCGACTTCTACCTTCGGTCTGGAAACCATGGTAAGACGTGAAGTAGAAGATTTAGGTTATGAAATAGAAAGTGTCAGTGACGGTAAAGTAACATATATAGGAGATGCAGAAGCTATTGCACTCTCTAATCTTTGGCTTCGTAGTGCTGACCGTGTACTTATTAAAATGGGCGAATTTAAAGCAACTACTTTCGTAGAACTTTTTGATAAAGTAGCTGCACTACCTTGGGAAAAATGGATTACAAAAGATGCTAAATTTACTGTTAACGGTAAATCTGTTAAATCTAAATTATTTAGTATCTCAGACTGTCAGGCGATTACAAAAAAAGCTATTGTAAAACGCTTATCTAGCGTTTACAACATGGATTGGTTCCCTGAAACAGGCCCATCTTATACAGTACAAGTATCTATTTTAAAAGACGTAGCTACTTTAACAATTGATACAACAGGCCGCGAAGGTCTTCATAAACGCGGTTACAGAGTTAACAATGTAGAAGCACCACTCAAAGAAACAATGGCAGCCGCCCTTCTTCAAATCAGCTACTGGAAAAAAGGACGTATTCTCTATGATCCATGCTGTGGTTCTGGTACATTTGCCATTGAAGCTGCAATGTTTGCTAAAAACATTGCACCTGGTTTAAACCGCCAGTTTGCTTCTTCTTTCTGGCCACAAGTTCCAAAAGAACTTTGGGATGAACTTCGAGAAGAAGCACGTGAAGCTATTGATCAAAAAGGTAGTCCTATTATTTATGCTTCAGATATTGACCGTAACAATATTCGCAAGGCCAGAGAAAATGCTGAAGCTGCTGGTGTAGGTGAATATATACAGTTCTTTGCTAAACCTGTGCATAAAACGAGCTTACCTCATGGTGATTACGGGGTCGTTATTGTTAACCCACCATATGGTGAACGTATTAGTGATATTTCTAAAATCGAACAAATTCACAGAGATCTTCGCAAGCTTATGGATACAAATCCAACTTGGAGCTTATATGCAATTACTAGCGTTGATACCTTCGAACGTGACTTTGGAAAGAAAGCAAATAAAAAACGTAAATTATTTAATGGTAACTTAAAAGTTGACTTCTACCAATACTTTGGACCAAGACCACCTAAAGATGGTGAAAACTTCAAAGCATTAGAAAACTAATTGACTTAGATATGCGAACCACAATAGGGTGCCTGCGAAACTATTTACTAGTTTCGCAGGCACCCTATTATATTTTCATAATGGTTTATTAACTTTTCTCATTGACTTTCTTTTTATATCTCAAACAATATTTGCTTCATCAATGCTTAGTGTAAACTTACTTCCTTTTCCTACTTCACTTTCAACACTGATTATAATTCCATATAACTGAGCTATATGCTTTACAATAGATAAACCTAATCCTGTTCCCCCACTTTGCCTTGAACGACTTTTATCTACACGATAAAAGCGTTCAAAAATACGCGATATACTTTCTTCTGGTATTCCTATTCCCGTATCCTGTACAGAAATATGATTCTTTTCAACAATGACCTTAATCTCACCATGATCTGTATATTTAATAGCATTGGATATTAAATTCATTAATAGCTGTTTCATATGGTCTTCGCTAATATTTTTAACTTTTAATTCATTCCTAGGTTCATAAATAAGTTCTATTGATTTAGTTTCAGCTTCTTTGTGAACCAATGTAAAGATTTCATCAACTGCATCTGTTATATTCATTTCACCATACTGTTGCTCTTCCATGCTTTCAATTTCTGAAAGTGTGAGTATATCTTGAATAAGTCTATATAAACGCTTTGTTTCGATATCAATAATATTTAAAAACTTATATGCCACTTTAGGGTTTTCTACAGCGCCACCTTGAAGCGTCTCTACAAAACCTTGAATACTTGTAAGTGGTGTTTTTAACTCATGAGACACATTACTTACAAATTGTGAACGCATTTCCTCTAACTTCCTAAGCTGTGTCACATCTCTAATCACCAATAAATATTCATAAGCTTCTTCTTGCTTGCCAATAGGCAACAAACTCAGAAATACAATCTGCTCATCAAGTGTCAGCTCTACTGTATGATGTCCGCCTTTTTTTAAGCCTTCATCCACCAATTTTTTAAACTCTTCATTACGAATAATATGCGTTAACTTTTGTTTTCCTTTTAAATCACCTTTTAAATGAAGCATCTTCTTAGCAAGTTCATTCGCCTGCCCTATAAATCCTTCTTTATTAAGAACAATAATCCCTTCTTCTAAGGCCTCAAGCATAATTTCTAACTTTTCTTTTTGATGCTTCAGTTTTCGGATAGTACTCCCCAACTCATCTCCCATATAATCAAAGGCAGACGCTAAATCCTGTACTTCTTCTATCTCATAATCCCTTATTGGATAAATATACGAATCTGATTTAAAATTCTTAGCATCTTTCGTAAGCTCTTCAATTGGTCCACTAATTTTCTTTACATTTTTACTTATTACTATATATAAAATAATACCTGTAGCAATAATCTCAAATAAAATGCGATAAAGTACATAATGATAACTATAATCTGACCATGTATCTGTGCGCACCGCTACTGTAATATCATTGAATAATAATAATATCTCTCCTGAAATAACTAAACATAGCACAATGAAGGCCAAAACTACTGGCCAAGTTATTTTACTTTTCATCGTCTACTCCTTTGTAAACTTATATCCCACACCACGTACTGTCTCAATATATCCACCAAGCCCATGTTCCTCTAATTTAGAACGTAAATAACGGATATGTACATCTACAGTACGTGTCTCACCATAATAATCATATCCCCATATTTGATCTAAAATCATTTCTCTAGTGAGTACCTTTCCTTTATTACTCATTAATAACTTTAGAATTTCAAATTCCTTAAATGTAAGTTCAATACTTTCTCCCTCATAAGTAAGTACATGACTTTCAACATCAAGCTCCAATCCCTTATAAGCTAGCTTATGTTCTGCTATTTTAGGAACCGCTGCTGTACGTTCATTTCTTCTTACGGTGGCCTTTACCCTTGCCACTAATTCTCGTACACTAAATGGTTTAGTAATATAGTCATCTGCACCTAATTCTAATCCTAAAATTTTATCAATCTCTTCACTTTTCGCACTCACTAAAAGAATAGGTATATTTTGAGTCACCTCATTTGCTCTAAATTGTTGAAGCGCACTAATCCCATCCATGCCTGGCAGCATAATATCAAGCAAAATAACATCGGCACCTTCTGCTTCAAGGTATGGCTTTGCTTCTTCCACACTTGTAAAGACTTCTGTTATAAAACCATTTGCCTCTAAATTATACTTCATTAGCTCTAAAATATGCTCTTCATCATCAATTATTACAACACGCTTCTTTTCCATTTTTTCACCTCTTTTAGATTTAACACTTCTCCTCTAATATATTACAACTACTTTTATTTTTAAAGTAAATTTTACATACACTTTTTATTTTTATGTTGGATATAATAAGCTATGTAGACTAATATTTTTATAGCTTTAAAGGGGGGCAACAAAATGGCAACACTGCTTACTAAACAGGAGCTAGAGCGTCATATTCTAGATTTCCGCGAGCTTCTTGCACACTTTGATTATTCATCACTTAAAAACGTTACCTTTTTAAATCTAGATGCTTTTTATGCTTATATGGACAATGTAAAAGGCAATCCATTTGAACTTCAATATAATGCACTTCAGGAAAAACTTGATTATATACAACCTTATCTCCCATTTACCTCTGGTGTGCGTGCCTCAGAATTTATGGCAGCTTTAAATAATGCTGCAAATGATGATGAAGTAACTACTATCAAAAAATTTTTCACCAAAAAACTACGTGATGATTTTATTGCTTTCTCACGTACAGCTACTACCGACGATCAATGGAGACATATCATTGATACTTGCGAGCAAATTAGACAACGTAAGGAAGAAATGCTCCTTGCACTTAGCTAACTTCTATATCATAATAAACTTAAGTAGTAAAAGAAACTTAGTTTTCTTGCTACTTAAGTTTATCATTTCAAACAAGTATAGAGAAACCAACTAAAAACTTGAAATATACATGTACGTAAGTTGTTTTCTCCCAATGATTTCACATGACTAAAGATTATGAATAACTAAATTTTATAGATGTGAAATCTATAGCAAACTATAAATTTGAAATATGTATTTCACATCATACACACTAAATAACACAAATTTATAAATGTGAAATCTATATAGAGAAACCAACTAAAAGCTTGAAATATACATGTAGGCAAATAAGTTTCTCCCAATGATTTCACATGACTAAAAACTATGAATAACTAAAATTTGTAAATGTGAAATCTATACATAAACTAAGTATAACTTTAGAGAGGATTTTTTTTATGCAAACCCAACGTTTTAATAGTCTTAATAACTTTTTACGCCAGCGTCATGGTGAAAAAGTTATTAAACTATCTATAGATGGTGGCTTCACTTGTCCTAATCGCGATGGACGCGTTGCCACCAAAGGCTGCACTTTTTGCAGCAGTCATGGTAGTGGTGATTTTACCCCTAAAGAAAAAGGCGATATTACAAGACAACTTGAAAGTGCCGTTTCTTTACTTTCTGCTAAGTGGGGGGAATCAAAAAAATATATTGCTTATTTTCAATCTTACTCCAATACTTATGCACCTGTAGAAGTTCTTAGAGCAAAATACGAAGAAGCTCTTGCATTTCCAGGCGTAGTTGGACTAGCTATTGCTACACGACCAGATTGTCTTGATGATGAGATTATTGACTACTTATCAGAACTTAGTACACGTACACACCTTTGGGTAGAACTCGGTCTCCAGACAATACATGAAGATACTGCTAAGTTTTTTAATCGTGGTTATTCACTTAATTGTTTTGATGAAGCCGTAAGTAAACTTCATGCCAAAAACATCGAAACAGTTGTTCACCTTATATTAGGTTTACCTTATGAAACAAGAGAGCAAATGTTGGCTTCTGCGAGATACGTAAGCAAACTTCCACTTCAAGGTATTAAACTCCATATGCTTCACATACTAGATAATGCCCCTTTAGGCAAATATTATTTAGAAAATCCTTTTCCAATTCTTTCTGAAGAGGAATATATTGCATTAATTGGAGAAATACTTTGTATATTACCTCCTAAGTTAGTTATTCATAGACTTACAGGTGATGGTCCAGCTGCTCATCTTATTGCACCACTCTGGACTAAAAATAAGAAAAAAGTTCTTAATGATCTTAATCGTTATCTAAAAGAAGCTGACATCTATCAAGGTAAATCTTTAAACACATATTGAGTTTCATTGTTTTTTAAGATACAATATATAATAATAAATGTTGTAGGGAGGCAAACTGTGAATTTAAATCATGAAGATTTTACAATCAATAAACTCATCATACTCTATCTATTATCTCAGGTAAAAATGCCTCTTTCCTTATCTCAAATGTCACAAATCATCCTGGAGCGAGGATATACAGACTATTTCTCTCTTCAGCAATATTTAACTGAACTAGAAAAGTCTACTTTCATTGAAAGTTATAAGCAAAATAACACCTCTTATTTTGAGATTAGTGATAAAGGTAGAGAAACGCTAGAATTCTTTGCTTCTAGAATTCCTGATTTTATTAGAAAAGAATTAGACGCCTTCATAGAAAAAAACTGGCGTCAATTAAAAAGCGAATTTGATATTCATGCAGAATACATGCCGAATAAAAGCAATGATTACGTTGTTCACTGTACCGTAACAGAAAACAACTCCACACTCATTGACTTAAGTATTAGTGTGGGTTCCAAAAAGCAAGCTGTAGAACTCTGTAGCAATTGGAGGGAAAATGCTACAAGTCTTTATGGTGAGATTTTACAAGCGTTGATGAAAAACTAAAGGGTGGTTAGCCGAAGTGCTACCACCTTTTTTGTTGGGGTATTTGAGGGGTGTGGATAAGTTGAATATATATTTTTCCTTCTCCCTCCCTTTGGTCGAAGTCGAGATAAAAATATATATTCAACTTATCCACACCCAGTGAGTCTTCTAAAAAAGGTGGTAGCGTCTGGCACTTTGGCTAAAAGCTAGCGTTAACAGATACAGTGAGCCCTCAATTGGCTCATTTAATATTAATCTAAAATATTTATAGGTGTAGTGTCGTATTATTAGTTATTTGGTTTGATGCAATTTGTATCATAACTATCTTGTCCGCTTTAAGAGAGAATATGATTTGCCTGCTATCATTAACTGCTGCGTATTTATATACTTTGTCATATTCCCTATCCTGTAAATGATTATTTACCCATAGCGGCTGAAGCACAAGTTCCTCTTTCATATATGCATTAAGTAAAACTTCTAATGAATCTCCTACCGAAACCTTACGATAGGTTAGATCATCAGTATTTTTGGTTCCTATATATCGTATCACTTCCCCCTTAGCTGACTTCTCGGTTATAATCATTCGTTCAGCATAAGTATATAATACATATTCATCAGTTTCTTCTCTTGTACCTCCTCCATCAAAAAGATTCTTAGCAACACTTCCAACTTCCCATATATCATTATCTTTTGAGATGCTATATTCACCTTGACTGACAGCTTCTTTATTGGTATTGTTGCCACATGTCACAAGTACGAATATTAATAGACTGCATAAAAGCATTATTGATAGTTTCTTTTGCATTATCGCTCTCCTTCACAGAATAACAAAAAAAAGAGTTACAAGACTAAGTCTTGTAACTCTTTTTGTGCCATCGGGGTGACAGGACTCGAACCTGCGGCCTCCTGATCCCAAATCAGGCGCTCTAGCCAAACTGAGCCACACCCCGATATAGAGCGCGAAACGGGACTCGAACCCGCGACCCTCTCCTTGGCAAGGAGATGCTCTACCAACTGAGCCATTCGCGCATATCTTCATCAAGTGCTTGTTTTCCTCACCTGACGAAGATTATATTATCATATTACTTTTTATGTGTCAACACATAAAACAATAATTTTTATTTTTTTATTGATAATTTTCTATTAAAGCGATTTTTTTGTCAATATGACGTTTAAGACGCTTTGCATACTCATATTGGGGCTGTACATTACCGAAGTAATCCAGTAAAATTTGATCAATACTACTTTGTGCCAGTTGTCTATCTTCGTCATCCTCTTCAAAGATAAACGGCTTCTTATTGCTAACTGTTGATTTTTTTTCTTCTTTGTGGCTTCTTAGTTGTACTTCTTTCTCTACCAGCCCTATTGGTTTAGCTATTTTTGTCTCTATATCTTCTGCTTCTTCAGCTACCTTAGCATACATAGACTTTACTGCTTCCTCTAACTGCTTTGCTTGTATGGATTTAATAGCCTCTGGTCTTATAAGTTTACTTTGATTAAATAGACTACATTCTTTCTCTTGAATTTCATCCGGAAGACTTGTCTCATCTTCACCTTCAACTTTTTTAGTAAGAAATTTTCCCATTGTTTGAAGCGTATTATAAATATCTTCTGTCAGCTTAATACGCGGTTGCCTCGTTTCATTATTATCTTCTTCATGATGAATATGTTTTTCTTCTACCTTCTCATCATCATCTTCATCTAATATCGATAACTCCAGTTTACCGTGTTTTAAATAGTACTTATCAAACTTATTCATAGTCTCCCCCCACTTGTATATCAATAAATTTTTATTCTACTATTTCAACTTTTTCTTCTATAATTTTCCATAACTCTTCTTTTCCTTGTTTGGTCTCAGAAGAAAAGGCAATTAATTTATCTTGAGGTGTTAATCCTAATCCTTTACGAATCATAGATAAATGTTTTTGAACTTGACTACGTTTAATTTTATCCATTTTAGTAGCTACTACGATTACCTCATCATGATAATGTGAAATCCAATCGTACATCATTTTATCATTAGCACCAACTTCATGTCTAATATCAATTAAAAGAATAATCTTTTGGAGATTTTCTCTTTTTTCAAGGTAACCCTCAATGAGTTTCCCCCATTTTTCTCTCTCTGATTTTGATACTTTTGCATAGCCATACCCTGGTAAGTCTACAAACATATAAGTGTCTTGCACTGAATAGAAGTTAATAGTTTGTGTTTTTCCTGGTTGTGAGCTTGTTCTCGCTAATGCTCTTCTGTTTAAAAGTGTGTTTAGAAGAGATGATTTTCCTACGTTAGACTTTCCTGCGAATGCAATCTCTGGCATATCATGTGTTGGGAATTGTGATGCCATCCCAGCTGTGATGACCATTTCTGCTTTTGTTACGTTCATTAGTTTTCTCCTTTATGCGTGTAGATTGCAATTTATGCAAATACATGAGCCAATACATCATTCATTGTTGTTGCATAGACAATATGTAGGCCCTCTACAATATTTGCATCCATTTCCTCTACATTTTTCTTGTTTTGTACAGGTACAATAATTTCGTTAATGTTAGCACGCTTAGCTGCAAGTAATTTTTCCTTCAAGCCGCCAATAGGCAGTACTCTACCTGTAATTGTAATCTCTCCTGTCATAGCTAAATTAGCTTTAACAGGCTTATCTGTAAGTGCTGAAATCATAGCAGTTGCCATAGTAATACCAGCCGAAGGACCATCTTTAGGTACAGCGCCTTCTGGAATATGGATATGTAAGTCTTCCTTTTCATAGAAGTCTTCTGACACACCCAGTTTATCCGCTTGTGAGCGAATGTAACTTACTGCAGTCTGTGCAGATTCTTTCATTACATCTCCCATTTGTCCTGTAAGTTGCAGACGTCCTTTACCTTTCATGCGACCTACTTCTATAGATAAAGTATCTCCACCAACGCTAGTCCATGCAAGGCCTCTTACAACACCTATTTCCGGTTTATCATTTTTCTTATCATAAGTATAAATAGGCGCACCTAAATAAGTTTTTAACTTAGCTGGTGTCACTTGAACAGTTTCTAACTCATTTTCTACAATATCACGAGCTACTTTTCTACAAACCTTACCAATTGTTCGTTCTAAACCTCTTACGCCTGCTTCCTTTGTATAGTTACTAATTAAATATAACATATTTGCTTTACTAATTTTTAAATTTTTATTTGTTAAAGCATGTTTTTTAAGTTGATTTGGCAGTAAGTATTTTTGTGCAATCTCTAATTTTTCAATTTCTGTATAGCTATTAACTTCAATAACTTCCATACGATCAAGAAGTGGCTTAGGAATTGTTGATAAAGTATTTGCTGTAGCAATAAATAAAGTTTTTGATAAATCTAGTGGTACTTCTAAGTAATGATCTCTAAATTGACTATTTTGATTGCTGTCAAGAATCTCTAAGAGTGCAGCTGCTGGATCTCCTTTGAAGTCACCAGCCATTTTATCTACCTCATCTAAAAGCATAAGTGGATTCATTGACTTCGCTTCTGTAAGACCATAAACAAATCTACCTGGGATAGCACCTACATAAGTTCTTCTATGTCCTCTAATCTCAGCTTCATCACGTACACCACCTAGTGAAACTCTTACATAGTTTCTACCTGTGGCTTTTGCAATAGAACGTGCAATAGATGTTTTTCCTACACCTGGTGGTCCCACAAGGCAAATAATAGGCGGTTGGCCCTCTGGCGCTAACTTCTTAACTGCTAAATATTCTAGCACACGCTCTTTAATCTTAGTAAGTCCAAAGTGTTCTTTTTCAAGTACTGTTGAAGCTTTTTTTAAATCTAAGTTTTCTTTAGTCTCTACACCCCATGGCAAGTCTAAAACTGTATCAATATAGCCTCTGATTGTACCACTTTCCGGAGATGCTGTAGAGGTCTTCTTAAGTCTACTAATTTCTTTTTTTATCTTTGTTCTAACTTCTTCTGGTAACGTAAGGGCTTTTAATTTCTCTTCATATTTCTCAATATCTGCCCCCAGTCCATCTTTGTCACCTAATTCCTCTTGAATAATCTTAATTTGTTCCCTTAAGAAGTATTCCTTCTGTGCCTTATCAATATTCTTTTTCACCTTAGAATAAATATCTTTTTGAATATCTAAGATCTCAATCTCTGAATTTAAGATTTCAATAACCTTATACATACGTTCATTTAAATCTAAGCAGCCCAAAATTTCTTGTTTTTTTGCTACCTCTACTGGAATATGCCCAATCATAAGGTCAATCATCTCTACACTATCTTTAACACCTAAAATACCATATAGTATTTCTTCGGTAATACGAGGACTAAGTTCTGCATAACGTTCAAAAAGCTCACCAATTGTACGAAGTAATGCTTCATACTCCTTATCCATAACTTTTTCTTCCTCTACAACTTCTACATTTGCACAAACATAGTCCCCTTCTTCTAAACTAATGATTTTAGCACGAGACTTACCTTTTACAAGTACCTTAACTTGTCCTTCAGTTACTTTCACCATTTGTTTAATGTGTACAATAGTTCCTACTGTATATAAATCTTCTTCTTTAGGTTCGTCTACACTAGCATCTTTTTGTGCTACTACAAAAAGCTTTTCATCTTGTTTCATTGCTTCTTCAATAGCTTTCAATGATTTAGCACGACCTACATCGAAGTGCATTACCATCTCTGGAAAAACTGTAATTCCTCTAAGTGGTAATACTGGTATAGCATTTATTTCTTTTTTCATATATCCACCCTCTTAATTTCTGCATTTCTTTTTTCTACTTGGGCATTTAATTTTATTATACCAAACTAAGCATGTATAGCGCGATTAGCTGCATCTATAATACTTTCCCCGAAAACCTGTGTGACCATTTCTTCAACTGTTTCTACTGGTATAACTTCTATATCTATCTCTTTAAATAGCTCCTGCATATTTTCCTTAGGAATAATAACCTTCTTAACGCCAGCTTCTTTAGCAGCCATAATTTTCTCATATACACCGCCTACTGGACAAACTAATCCTTGAATAGATACTTCTCCTGTCATAGCAATATCATTTGGAATAGGTTCATTTAAAACTGCTGAATATAAAACACAAAAAATAGCAAGTCCTGCAGATGGCCCATCTACAGGTAGACCCGAAGCAAAATTAACATGTAGTAAATATTCGTCTGTATTTACATTATATCTCATTTTTAAAATAGTGAGTACATTTTCTACAGAATTTGCAGCCATACTTTTTCTTTTAGCTGTGCTACCACGCATTTGTAAGTCCTCTTGCTCAATAATACCTGTTACCTTGACCTTACTGCCTTCTTTACCAGTTTTAAAGGCTACAGCTTCTATATCTAGGAGTAATCCTGTTCCAGTACCAGTGACAGCTAATCCATTCACCTTTCCGATGCTAGCTTTAGTAGGATCCACTTTCTTGCTATAACGCATATTGTAATGACCAACCTTTACCACCCATTCTATATCCTTAAGCATAATATTCATTCTACCATCTAGCTTCACTAAACTATATGCAGTTTGTAACATATTCACTGTATCACGCCCATTTTCGCAGTACTGTCCTACAAGCTTTCTTGCCTCAGCATCTATCTCGATATGTTCTTTACTTATTGTGTGATCTACAATAGATAGAATATCATCATAAGATAAATCTTTAAAGAAGATTTCCATACATCTTGAACGAAGTGCTGGTGGCAAATCCTCAGGTCTTTTAGTTGTGGCACCCACTAAACGAAAGTCTGCTGGTAAACCATTTTGAAATACATCATGAATATCCCTTGGAATATTCTCATCATTTTCTGTATAGTAAGCACTTTCTAAGAACACTTTCCTGTCTTCTAGTACCTTAAGTAGCTTATTCATTTGCACACCATGTAGTTCACCTATTTCATCAATAAATAAAATACCACCATGTGCCTTCGTTACAGCGCCAGGTTTAGGTTGAGGTACCCCTGCTTGCCCATAAGCACCCGCCCCTTGATAAATTGGGTCATGAACAGAGCCAATCAGTGGATCTGCAATACTTCTTTCATCAAACCTTAAGGTCGTTGCATCTAGTTCTATAAACTTGGCATTGGCTTCAAAAGGTGTACCAGGAGAATTCTTAGCAATCTCTAGTGCAATTCGCGCTGCTGCCGTCTTGCCAATTCCAGGATTCCCATAAATAAGCACATGCTGAGGATTAGGCCCACATAAGGCAATCTTAAGCGCTTTCATTCCCTCTTCTTGCCCGATAATATCCGCCTCTTCCTTAGGTCGTAGTTTTTCCGATAAGGGCTCTGTTAAGCTGATCTTCCTAAGTGATTTCATCTTATCAAATCTTTTACTAGATTCATTGTATATATTTGATTTAGATGTTGTTTGATTTTTAAGTTGTAATAAAAAGTACATGCCTATAACACATGAAAAAAATAACTGTACACCTATTAATAAACCTTCTAACATAAAAAGTCCTCCCATTATGGTTTTATACTCTTGAAGTATTGCCCATAATGGTAAAAAGGATACAGTTTAAAATAGAAATAGGTGCCTAAAAGTAATTTTAGGCACCTATTTTATTTAGCTTGAAAGCTGCTTTTTTAGATTATATCTATTAAGCTGACTCGTTATTAGATTTCTTATTTTTATCTCTAGGATTTGTTTTATCATTATAAACAAGTGTAGGTTGTTTACCTTCTTTAATAACATCTTCATGAATGATAACTTTTTCTAATGATTCACCCATAGATGGCGCATCATACATAATATCTCTCATAATGTTTTCAAGAATAGCACGAAGCCCCCTTGCACCAGTTTGTCTTTCAATAGCAAGATCTGCTACAGCTACTAATGCATCTTTATCAAATTCTAGGTTAATATTATCTAATTGGAATAGTCTCTTATATTGTCTCTCAAGAGCATTTTTTGGCTCTGTTAAGATTTTTATAAGTGCTTCTTTATCTAAGCTATCTAGTGAAACGATGGCAGGAATACGCCCAACAAACTCAGGAATTAAACCAAATTTAATAAGGTCTTGTGGTTCTACGAGTTTGTAGAGTTCACCTACACTCTTATCTTTTTTACTTACGACATTTGCACCAAATCCCATTGTTTTCTTACCAGTTCTGTTTTCAATGATTTTATCTAAACCATCAAAAGCACCACCGCAGATAAATAAGATATTAGTTGTATCGATTTGTATAAATTCTTGATGTGGATGTTTTCTTCCACCTTGTGGTGGTACAGATGCTACAGTTCCTTCTAATATTTTAAGAAGTGCTTGTTGCACACCTTCACCACTTACATCACGTGTAATAGATGGATTTTCAGATTTTCTAGAAATCTTATCAATCTCATCGATATAGATGATACCCATTTGTGCTTTCTCTACATCATAGTTAGCTGCTTGAATAAGTTTTAATAAGATGTTTTCAACATCTTCCCCTACGTAACCAGCTTCTGTAAGTGATGTGGCATCAGCAATAGCAAATGGTACATTTAACATTTTTGCAAGTGTCTGTGCAAGAAGTGTCTTTCCTGAACCTGTAGGACCTAAAAGTAAAATATTACTTTTTTGAATCTCAACATCATCATTTTTACTAGGTGCCTTACTAATACGTTTGTAATGATTATACACAGAAACAGCTAATGCTTTCTTAGCATCATCTTGACCAATAACATATTCATCAAGGTGTGCTTTGATTTCTTGTGGTTTTGGAATATCCATTAAATCTGATTCTTCGTAACTTGTTTCAAGTTCTTCTTCAATAATTTCTGAACATAACTCAATACATTCATCACAAATATATACATTAGGTCCTGCAATAAGTCGTTTTACTTGCTCTTGTGTTTTACCACAAAATGAACATCTAAGTTGTTTTGTATCATCAAACTTTGTTGGCATTCTGCACCTCCTTTTTTATTATTTAGATTTAATGATTTTATCAATTAAACCATATTCAAGTGCTTCTTCAGCTGTCATATAGTTGTCACGTTCTGTATCATTACAGATTGTTTCATAATCTTGACCTGTAAATTCAGCCATCATAGTATTCATACGTTTTTTAATACGAATAATATGTTCTGCTGTAATTTGAATGTCTGTTGCTTGGCCTTTTGCACCACCTAATGGTTGGTGAATCATAATTTCAGCATTTGGAAGGGCAAAACGTTTTCCTTTTGCTCCCCCTGCAAGTAAAAAGGCGCCCATACTTGCAGCCATACCCATACAGATTGTTGATACGTCACATTTGATATAATTCATTGTATCAAAGATTGCCATACCATCTGTAATTGAGCCACCTGGACTATTAATGTAAAGCATAATATCTTTATCTGGGTCTTCAGCTTCAAGGAATAATAATTGAGCTACAACAAGGTTAGCAGTTACTTGATTAACCTCATCCCCTAAAATAATGATACGGTCTTTTAATAATCTTGAGTAAATATCATATGAACGTTCACCTCTATTGGTTTGTTCAACGACCATTGGAACTAAACTCATCTTCGTAGCCTCCTCACATCATTTCATTTTATATTATCAAATATTAAATCATACAACCACTCATTGCAATTATAAAAATAATTCAGATAATATATAAATGCCGAGTTAAAAAATAAATCGGCTTATCCGCTTTATTTCTTAACCCGCACTTAAAAGTTGTTATTATTATTTTTCTACAACTTTAGCTGATTCTGTAATTACTTTTGCAGCTTTTTGAACTTTAAGATCTTGTTTTAAAGATTCACCTTGGAAACCAGCGAAAGCTTTTTTGATTTCTTCAAGTTTCATGTTGTAGTGTAATGCAATGTGTTTTAATTCTTCGTCTAATTCTTCTTCAGAAACTGTAACATTTTCTACTTCTGCAACTTTTTCAAGTACAAGACGTGTAGCAATTTGTTTTTCAGAGTCTGCTTTGAAGTTTTCTCTGAAAGCTTCCATTGTTTGTCCTGTAAATTGTAAGTATTGATCTAATTGTAAACCTTGAGCTTGCATACGGCTAGCAAATGTGTCAACATTTCTATCAACGTTTTCTTCGATCATAGCTTCTGGTACTTCAATGTTAGCATTTTCTACAGCTTTGTCAATTGCTTGTTGTTCTGCAGCTGCTTTGTTAGCTGTTTCTTTTTCTTTTTCAAGTTTTGCCTTAATATCAGCTTTGTATTCAGCAAGTGTTTCAAATTCTGAAATATCTGCTGCAAATTCATCGTTGATTTCTGGTAATTCATTTACTGTGATAGATTTAACTGTTACTTTGAACATAGCTGGTTTACCTGCAAGGTCAGCAACGTGGTAGTCAGCTGGGAATGTAACGTTAACTTCTACTTCTTCACCGATGTTTTTACCGATTAATTGATCTTCAAAGTTGTCGATGAATGATTTTGAACCGATTACTAATGGATAGTCTGTACCTTTTCCACCTTCGAATGCTACACCATCAACGAATCCTTCGAAATCGATAACTGTTTTGTCTTGTGGCATTACAGCTCTATCTGTTACTGTGATTTCACGAGCATTTTTTTGCGCTTCAGCATTTACTTTAGCATCTACTTCTTCGTCTGTTACTTCAGCTTTTTCTACTTCTACTGTTAATTCTTTGTAATCACCAAGTGTTACTTCTGGTTTAACTGTGATGATTGCTGTATATTTCATACCTTCTTTAGACATTTCTGTTACTTCTAATTCATTTGGTCTGATACGTGCAGCAATTTCGATTTTATTTTCTTCGATTGCTTCGAATAATGTTTCATCGATTAAGATATCAGCTGCTTTATTGAAGAATACTTCAACGCCATACATTTTTTCGATCATAGCTTTTGGCACTTTACCTTTACGGAATCCTTGTACGTTGAAGTCTTTTTTCATTGCTTCATACGCTTTGTCGATTGCTTTTACAACTTTAGCGCCTTCTACCTCTACTGTAAGTTTTACTTGGCTTTTTTCCATTTTTTCTACTTGTGTACTCATTTAAATTTATCCTCCTTAAGGTTTAAATCACATGTTTTTTGTAATGTCAACGCATAAATATAGCATTTTAAACTAACATTTCGTTATTATATCATAGTTCTTTAAGAAAATCTATAATATATTTTGTAATATTTCATCTGTAATATTTTAAATTATTATAGGTTTTATTATATTTTTGTCATATTTTTTTGCTTTGTAATACTTCTTTGATATTCCAAGTATTACATCTAGTATTTTTATGCCCCCCTACCGTATAATATTCTTATGTAATACTTTTTAATATGTACTTTAATACAGGAAGGTTTAAGTAGCATGGATAATTTCGCAAGTAGCTATATGTCTCTTACAAATTTTGAACACATATACAATACAAATATAAGACCAAAACTAGAGGCTATAGATACTTTTTTAAAAACAGCAGCGGCGCCTTACGACATTAATGCGGTCGCTACACTCTTTGAGACAACTACTCATAATATTTTAAGGGTGATGAACGAGCTTAGTCTAACCTCTTTAGATCGCTTAAGCTTTTTTACACTGATATGCCACTTACCTCATGATATTTGCCACCTTATACAGAGACAATGGCAATATCAAAATGCACCTCATTACACAGCAGAAATGATTGCTCATATTTATACACTTAATATCCATAAAGTAGAAACTGCCTTTAAAGAATTAGGCGTGGATATTGTCTATGAACACGAGCTTATGGAGGTATTTAAACGTATACATATTTCTATCTTCAAGTTTTAATATGTATTCCAAGTTTTAAAGACAAAAATAATTTATTAAAGTAACTTTAATACACTAATCTATTAATATGTTATATTTGTATGATTTATCACTATATTTTAGAGGTGTTACATAAGTGCCATGTGACTTGTTTCTTACATGCGATTATGTAGCACCTTTTATAGTATCATTCTGCAATAATCATAGCCTTAGCAATTTTCTTAGCAGCTTCTTCACCTTTAATAACACTAAGAATAGTAAGGCCAAACTCTAAAGCAGCTCCTGCACCTTTACCTGTTATTACTTTGCCACTTACTACAGCACGATCACCTACAACCTCCGCACCTACTAACTTATCTTCAAATCCTGGATAGCAAGTTGCCTTCTCACCTTCTAATAAACCAAGTTCACCTAATATACTTGGTCCTGCACAAATGGCTGCAAGCCACTTACCTTCTTGTTTAAAGGCTTTTAAATTTTTTACAACAGTATCATTAGCTTTTAAATTGTCTACACCTGGAATACCGCCTGGCAATACCATCATATCAATTTGGCTATGGTCAACTTCTTCAATAGTCTGATCCATATTAATGCTAATATTACGTGCACTGGCAACACTTTTACCTGTTACACCTACCATGGTAACATCAATGCCACCTCTTCTTAAAACATCGACTACAGCTAATGCTTCAACTTCCTCATAACCTGTTGCAAAATATACTGCTACTTTCATTCACAACATCCTCTCTCATTACATTTTTCTCTTATAATATGTTTCTTATACTATTTTAATACAATATATTTCTTTTGGCATTATATTTTATATTACTTTTTCATGACTTATAACAAATCCTGCTACTGAAACCACATCTTTGTATCCTCTATATCTCTAATTTTATTTCAATTCATGCTATAATAGCTATATGAATATTCATGCGATAAAATGCATATCCCTCAATGATTAAAGGAGTTTATTATGGAAATCGAACGTAAATATTTAGTTAAAACCTTACCCGATTTAACTTCATGTCCTTATAAGGAATTAACACAAGCTTATATCAGCACAAAACCAGTTATTAGACTTCGTCAAATGGGTGATGATTTCTTTTTAACAGTTAAATCCAGTGGTCATCTTATACGAGAAGAATTTGAAATGCCTATTGAAAAAGAAGAGTATTTATCTCTTTATAACAAAGTAGAAGGAAATCCTATTGAAAAAACAAGATATTATATTCCTTTGAACAAGCACCTAACTGCCGAATTAGATCTTTATCATGGATTCCTAGAAGGGCTTTTAACAGTCGAAGTAGAGTTTGATAGTGAAGATGCTGCAAATCAATTTATAGCACCTACATGGTTTGGCGCTGATATTACCTTTGACGCCAGATACAAAAATAATCAGCTTAGTCTATATGGCAAACCTACTTCATAAATACATTTATATAAATAGAGGAGTTAGGTTGCAAAAATGCACCTCAACTCCTCTATTTGATATAATTATAAATCTATATGCAAAAAAGCTGTAAGACATAAGTCTTACAGCTTCTCTTCATACAGGGCTAGAAGGATTCGAACCTTCGAATGCAGGAATCAAAATCCTGTGCCTTACCGCTTGGCGATAACCCTATATACCGTATCCACAGGGATTCGAACCCCGGACCCACGCCTTAGAAGGGCGTTGCTCTATCCAGCTGAGCTATGGATATACAAGAGCGGGTGATGGGAATCGAACCCACGTAGTCAGCTTGGAAGGCTGAAGTTCTACCATTGAACTACACCCGCAAAATACGCTTGTGTTTGTTATATTACATGCGGGCGAAGGGAGTCGAACCCTTACACCTCGCGGCGCTAGATCCTAAGTCTAGTGCGTCTGCCAATTCCGCCACGCCCGCATATTAATTAACCTCCTCAACATCTTATCACAAGGTGATTGTCATGTCAAGAATGAGCCACCGGGGAATCGAACCCCGGACAACTTGATTAAAAGTCAAGTGCTCTACCGACTGAGCTAGTGACCCAAAAGCAGGGCTACAAGGATTCGAACCTTGGAATGCAGGAATCAAAATCCTGTGCCTTACCGCTTGGCGATAACCCTACATTACAAGTTATGATTTTCATAACAGGGTGGGTAATGGGGCTCGAACCCACGACACCTGGAACCACAATCCAGTGCTACTACCAACTGAGCTATACCCACCATATACCGTATCCACAGGGATTCGAACCCCGGACCCACGCCTTAGAAGGGCGTTGCTCTATCCAGCTGAGCTATGGATATACAAGAGCGGGTGATGGGAATCGAACCCACGTAGTCAGCTTGGAAGGCTGAAGTTCTACCATTGAACTACACCCGCATATCTCATATGTTTTATCAACAAGCTTTACTAGAAGTTTTTCTCGCTCGCTGACAAAACATATTATAGCTAATACCTTTGCATACGTCAACACTTTTTTTTAGTTTTTTTACAAAAACCTTGTTGTATTTGCTGGATGCCTTGATATACAATCATTTCCGGTTATTTGCATAATGGAAACATCTCTTATTTTGCCTTCTTCTAAGTCTAAAATTGCATAAGAATATCCACATCCATCTCTTGGCTCACTTATACTCCCTGGATTTAGCATTACAAAATCTTCACTTTTTTCTAAGTAAGCACAATGAGAATGTCCACATACTGCCATCTGTGCATCATGAGCCATTGCATCCATCATAAGCATCTGATAATCTCCCCATTTAACATCATAGCGATTGCCATGTGTCATGAAGATAGGTACGCCCTCTACCTCCACTACCTTTGTATAGTCATCGCCATAGCCAAGTCCATCGCAATTACCATATACGGCATGA
The DNA here is from genome assembly GCF_982396655.1 of Cellulosilyticum sp. Classification (NCBI taxonomy): domain Bacteria; kingdom Bacillati; phylum Bacillota; class Clostridia; order Lachnospirales; family Cellulosilyticaceae; genus Cellulosilyticum; species Cellulosilyticum sp. The sequence goes on from NZ_CEVXFV010000026.1 coordinate 40,052, forward strand.
ACAGTAAGTTCTGGATATAACTCCTGAATCTTTCTCGCATCATCAATATTATCTCCACAGTGTAATACAGTTTTTACACCTCTTGGCATTATTTTTTCTAATATCATCTCTACATTCTTAATATTTCTATGTGTGTCACTTATTACTAGTACTTTCATCCACTAACTCCTTCTACTTCTTTGACCACCAACTTAATATCTTTCTTACAAGTCTAACCCTTGTCTACAACATACCCTTAATCTTTTCCTTCATGACACGAAGGGCTTTAGCACGATGACTAATTTCATTTTTTTCTTCCATTGTGAGTGTAGCCGTAGAACGCTCAAGTCCTGGTACAAAGAAAATCGGATCATACCCAAAACCATTTGTACCTTGTGCTTCATAGCCAATATAACCTTCCATGGCCTCTACAGCTGTTTGTGTTTCTTTGCCTTTCATCGCCATAGCTATTGCACAAACGAATCTTGCTGTACGTTTTTCTTTTTCTACATTCTCTAAACGCTCTAATATAATTTGATTCTTTTCTGTATATGGTGTATCTTTCCCTAAATATCTTGCTGAATATACACCTGGTTCTTTATTTAAATAATCAATCTCAAGTCCTGAATCATCAGCAATAACAAGAGCATCTGTATACTTTGTTAACGCTTCTGCTTTAATAATGGCATTTTCTTCAAACGTTGTACCATTTTCTTCTATATCAATATCAATACCTATTTCACCCATTGTCTTTACTTCTACTGGCAAATCTCCTAATACCGCTTTAATTTCTTTAACCTTTCCTTGATTCTGTGTTGCTACAATAATTTGTTTCATAAGTTTCCTCCTCATTTTCTACAAAAGAGGGATGCTACACCTTTAGGTGTCCACCCCTCTTTATCCGCATCTACTATGAACCAATTTCTTCAAGCACAATATTTTCTGCTTCCGAAACTAGTACATCTACATCTAAAATAAGAATCATGCGTTCTTCTTTTTTTACAATACCATCTAAACAACTAACTTTGTCTGTTTGATGAATTTGTGGCGCTTGCTCTATGTCGTCCTCTTCAACTGTAAGTATTTCTGATACACTGTCCACCATAAATCCAACTTTAACTGCTTCTAAATTTAACAAAATAAACTTACATACACTTTCATCTTCATAAGGCGTAAGCTCAAGCCTTGTACGTAAATTAATAATCGGATATACTACTCCTCTTACATTTACAATGCCTTCAATATAGCTGGGTACTTCTGGTACACTTCTAATGGTACAATAATTTAAAATCTCTAGCACTTTCATAATATCAATACCAAATTCTTGCCCCTGTAACTTAAATACTACAAGCTGTTTAGTCGCCATAAAACAATCAACCCCCATGTTTAATCTTTTTGATGAATCCAAGCTAAATAAGCATTCATAAACTTATCAATATTGCCATCCATAACCGCACCAGTATTTCCTGTCTCCTCACCTGTTCTATGATCTTTCACCATATTATATGGGTGGAAAACATAAGATCTGATTTGGCTTCCCCAAGCAATATCTTTCTTTTCACCACGAATACCATCTAAAGTATCCATGCGCTCTTGTTCTTCTTTTTCATGTAATTTGGCCTTTAACATTTGCATTGCTTTTTCTCGGTTTTGAATCTGAGAACGTTCATTTTGACACTGAACAACGATGCCTGTCGGAATATGTGTAATACGAACAGCTGAATCTGTTGTATTAACGTGCTGTCCACCTGCACCAGTTGAACGATACGTATCAATACGTAAATCTTCTGTTTTAATTTCTACTTCAATCTCATCTGTGATTTCTGGCATCACATCACAAGATGCAAATGACGTATGTCTTCTACCCGATGAATCAAATGGTGAAATACGTACAAGCCTATGAATTCCTTTTTCTGACTTTAAGTAGCCATAAGCATTTTCACCACTGATTTGTAATGTCACTGATTTAACACCAGCTTCATCACCATCTAAATAGTCAAGTACTTCTACCTTAAATCCACGGCTTTCTGCCCATCTTGTATACATACGAAGTAACATTGCAACCCAGTCACAAGCTTCTGTTCCACCTGCACCCGGATGAAGTTCTAAAATTGCATTATTTTTATCATATTCACCATCTAATAAGGTAGCGATAAGCATCTCGTTATAATCTTCTTCAAACTGCTTTGCTGCCTCCTTGGCTTCACCAGCTAACTCATCATCATCTTCTTCATTAGCCATTTCTATAAGTACAATTACATCTTCATAGTCTGCACACAATTTGTCATACTTCTCATTTGTATCCTTGTATCCTTTTAGTTGCTGTAACGTTTGCTGCGCTCTGTCTATATCATTCCAAAACTCAGTTTGCATCGATAAGGTTTCTAGTTCTTCAATTCGCTTTTTACACTTATCGATGTCAAAGAGAGTTCCCCATTTCACTTAATTTTGCTCTGTATGGTACCAGTGCCGCTTGTAACTGTTCCATCTCTAACATCTTATCACTCCTTATTGTCTTCTCTCTTTAATCATATATTACCTTCTGATTTATAGGAAGTACTTTTATAAAAAAAATCCCTAAAGCCGAACTGGCTTTAAGGATCTCCATAGCGGGGACAGGATTTGAACCTATGACCTTCGGGTTATGAGCCCGACGAGCTACCTAGCTGCTCCACCCCGCGATATTTATAAGTTCAGTATAAACTTATTTTTCTATTTGTCAAGGCTAAGGTTTCTCTCTAATAATAATTGTATCAGAGTCTACCATTCCCAGCTGTTCTCTGGCTACACGCTCAATATAATCTATTGAATCCATGTCTTCCATTTCTTTTTGTAACTCGTTTAATTTATTCTTATTTTTATCTAGTTCATCTTGACTTGTAGTAATATCAATTTCTACTTTTTTAGTAAGTCTATCAATATTATATGTACTAACTACTAATCCCATCAAGCTACACACTGTTATAATAACTGTTATGCGTTTAATCAGTTTCTTTTGTCTCATGTGCATCCCTGCTTTTGTATTATATTTAGATAAACTATGTAAAGATTATCTATATATAATATTAGTCATTTTACAGTATTTTGTAAATATATTTCTTCTTTTATTTTATTGGGCTGACTTCTTTCTTTCTTCCATCGGCCTTCTCTTTTTTACCGGTCTTTGCTCTGCTTCATTTTCATTCTTCTTTTTAACTAACATCTCTTTCTTATGTGCTTCTTCCGCTTGTTTTTTAAGCTTTTCATTTCGTTTTTCTTCTAGGTTAATCTTTTTAAGCTTCTCATTTATATATTTTTCTGTTTGTCTATCTGCCTCTTGCTGATACTTCACTCTTTGTTTTTTCCTATATGCTACATATTGTCTTTCTTTCTCTATAGCCAGTTGTTTTTTAGCATAAATAATAGGGCGTTTAATCGTCTTAATACACCATTTAACAGGGATTAAAAAAAGCTGCCAGAGCCTTTTTAACAAAGCCTTTACATAGTTGATAACGGCTGTTGCAGCTTTCATAAATACAATACTAAATGTGGCAAAGTAAAACACTGCCCCTAATATAATCCCTATTAAGATAAATGGCCTAATATCTGCATAGTTCGTAACATACAACATATAAAAGCTTATCAGACCACACACAATCCAATATAGTAAATCTTCTACTTGAACAAAAAAGCTAGGGTGCTTTACAATTTTTCGAATAACTCTTATGAGGTCAAAAATCATCCCCATAACAATTCCAATTTCGATAGAGGTAATAAATAATAGAGCTTGGCTGCTTACGATTTCATTCATCCATCATCACCATCTTACTTAAATAGTTTTGAGATGATGGAGCCCTTCTTCTTACCAGGGCCTTGATTATCATGATAAAGCACTTCATCTACCATGCCTTCCACAATTAACTCTCCATCGTCTATACTCATTTTTACAATATGCAGCCCATCACCCTTAATATCTACATAGCCTTGATTGGTCTCTAGCTCTATTATATTTTCATCAAAAGAAAACACATCACTAACGCCTGTTATAGATAATCTCTGCCTATCAATCATATTAATGACATGCTTCTTATTTACTTTATCATCCATCTTGCTCACCCTTTCATAAAATAGTAGGCATTACCTATTATCTATTTATATGAAGGTAAAATTGTTTTATTACAAAATGCGGTACAAGTCACTCGTTTCTTCTTTTTTTACATGTTCCTTAATCTCTACAACCTCGTATTTAGTAGTTTGTTCACCAAATCTGATTTCAATCACATCACCAATTTTTACATCTGTACTAGCTTTAGCTACTTTGTTATTAATCATAACTCTACCAGCATCACATGCCTCTTGAGCAATTGTTCTTCTTTTAATAATACGACTTAACTTTAAATATTTATCAATACGCATAAGTGCCTCCTCTTAATGTAAAATTTTCTACTCTATTAAAGCAAAAAAATCTACACTTACGTGTAGATTTTTCTTTTATTAATTAGCCTTCTTTAACGATGTCTTTAAGTTGTTTACCAGCTTTGAATTTAGGTGCTTTTCCACCTGGGATAGGCATTTCTTCGTTTGTTTTAGGATTTCTTCCTACACGTGGTTTACGTTCTGTAACTTCAAATGTTCCGAAACCTACTAATTGAATTTTTCCCCCAGCTTTAAGTTCTTCCATAACAACATCTTCGAATGCTTTAAGTGCTTTCTCAGCATCTTTTTTGCTTAATTCAGCTTTTACAGCCATAGCTGCTACTAATTCAGATTTGTTCATTATTTCTTCCTCCTCTATTCATGCGTTTAACATGGATATATGTATTGAATACTAATCTCTACTCAATACTCCACATTTGTCCTAAATTTGCTTTTATAAAAAGTAAATTCAAAACCTGTTTTCCTTGCGTAAAGCCTTAGTTTTCAATATATCTAAATCTATTTATAAACTTTTCCACTGACTTTGTCAAGGCAAATTCCGCATTTATGTTAAAAAAAGTGGATAAATTTACTATGTCAAGCAGTAAATTCCCTATTTCTTCATCATATTGCACATTTTCCGCTGTTTGTAGGCTATTTTCAAGGCTTTCAAGCTTTTCTTTTATCTGACTAAAAACCTCCGAAATCTCTTCTTGTACAAGTCCTGATTTCTTTGCTTTTTTGTAAACCTTTTGACTTCTTGTAAGAGCTGGCAAGGCTTTCGCCACCCTTTCCATAGCTTCATAAGGTGTAACTTCATTTTTTTCCTCTTGTTTTAACCTTTCCCAATTTACAAGCACATCTTCTGCCGTATTCACATTCTTTATGTCACCAAATACATGAGGATGACGATATACCATTTTACTTGCAATATCATTTACCACATCTTCCATTGTAAATTCTTGGGCTTCTTTAGCAATTTGTGCATGCATCACAACTTGTAATAATACATCACCAAGCTCTTCTTGCATATTGGGCACATCCTTATTTTGAATAGCCTCTACCAATTCATAACTTTCCTCAAGCAAACAGCTTGTAAGACTTTCATGTGTTTGCTCTATATCCCAAGGACACCCATTCTCTCCTCTTAATCTAGCAATAATTTCAAGTAAATCCTCATAGCTATACCTTTTTTCCATTTTTTTCTCCTTTCATCTGTTTATCTATTTTTAACTATACTAACTTTTTATAACACCATATGTATACTACTTGCATTTTAACATAACTTTGTACTTTATTTATGATTTATTTTCTATTTTTATAGAAAAAAGCCAGTAACTTATAAAGTTATTGGCCTTTATTTCTATTGTTCCATTTGTTTCCCAATGAAGCCTGATGCGGAATAAGCTAACTTTTCCTCCACCTCTCCCATCTCATCTTTATTTGAAGATAGGAAAATAACTGCACCGATGGCATCTCCTTCACATATAATAGGAGAAATCACTTCTGATTGATAGACATCTGTATTACCTTCAGATAAAATAGGGACGAATTTAGCATCATCTTTTGATGCTTTAAATATAGTACGACTTTCAATCACCTTTTCTAAATTACTGCTAATACTTTTATCTAAAAACTCTTTTTTGGAGCCTCCGGCAACAGCTATGACTTGGTCTTTATCTGCGATACATGTAATGTGTCCTGTAGCTTGTGCTAAGGCATCCGCATATTCCTTTACAAATGAACTAAGTTCTCCTACAGGCGAATACTTTTTAAGTATAACCTGTCCTTCATTATCTGTAAAAATCTCCAGTGGGTCGCCTTCTCTAATGCGCAACGTTCTTCTTATCTCTTTGGGAATAACTACACGTCCTAAATCGTCTATTCGTCTAACGATGCCTGTTGCTTTCAAACAAAACAACCTCCTTAATGTCTAAAAGTATATATATATGTTTCATATCTTCGTTTAAAACTATTATGCTACATAATTTACAAAAATATGCATATACAGTTACTTTTTTACAACTATTTATACAAAAATAAGGCTACAATTTTAAACATTGTAGCCTTATTTTCATATGGATTCCACATATACAAAAGCTTATTTCATTACATTAACTTGGTCATAAGCCTCTAATTTTTCAATTTTAAGCGTTTCACTCATCTTAGCTAATTCATTGGATGCAAACTGTGATCTAACTTCTGCTAGTGCTAACTCTTCAGCTTTTTCATCCTCTAGAAAATCTCTTTTCACAATTCTTACAATCTCATAACCATAAGACGTTTCTATGATTTCAGGATACACCTTGCCAACCTCGCCTAGTTCAAATGCTACTTTCTCTAAGTTACTATCCACTTGACCTCTTAAGATTGTATAAACGCCTTGATTATCTCCTACTGAACCATCTTCAGAATACGTTGTAATCAATTCTTTAAAGGTATCTTCGTTGCCAGCTAAAGCTTTCTCAAGTATCTGCTTTGCATTATTTCGCACTGCCTCGTCTTTGTCACTTGGCAATAAATCACCTTGCTCATTACGATTTGAAATAAGGATATGCTCTATTACTACGCTCTCTTGCTGACTTCTTATATCCTTAACTGCTTTATTAAGCTCTTCTTCATTAGGCATATAGTTTTCACCTAACTTTTGAATCACTTCATCTACTAAGGTACTGTAAGTAACAAATTGTTCAAAGTCTCTTTGTTTGATTCCAAAGGCTTTTGCAAACTCCTCATTATCTTTCATATACTCCTTAGCGAATTCTTTAATCTGCTTTTTATCTTCTTTTGTGAGTTTAATGCCTAACTCATCTGCCTTTTGTTTAGCTGCTACCGAAAGCTTTAATGAATTAAGTGCCTTATCCTTTGCGTATTCTTCTGGTGTTTTTCCTTCAACGCTGTCTAATTCCCATATATTTGTTGTCACACTTTCAAAGTATTTTTGAGTCATCCAGAGACAAATTCTATAAACTGGTTCTGATATTTTCTCCCCATTTATAGTTGCCACTGTTTTATCTGAATTCATACAACCGGTTATACCTATTGTTGATATGACAATTATTAATATATAAGCTAATATTCTTTTTTTGCCCTTCACTTGCATCTCTCTCCTTATAGCTTTTCTTATGCTTTATATAAGTTTTATTTATACTTATTATAGCCTATTAATTGTCACTCTTCAATTTTTTAAGCTCACGTAACACATTCTTAATATAAGCAAGTAATTCCTTTTTAGGTATGTCTTGTACTGCTATTTTAATCATAGGTTCTTTACCTGCTACAAACTTCATTCCACCACGATAAGCCGCCACAATTTCTGGGATTACTGCTGCGTTAAGCGGTGCATCTTCTTTAAATTTAAAAGTTACAATCTTTTGATTTTCAGACACAAGCGTCATATATAAATCATGAGCCATTGCTTTAATCATAGCAATATCTAAAAGGTTATAAACAGATTGAGGAATATTACCATATCTATCTTCTATTTCTTCTCCAATATCCATATATTCGCTTTCTGTATGGATAGAGGCAATCTTCTTATAAATGTCTAACTTTTGAACTTCATCTGGAATATAGCCACCTGGAATATATGCATTAATCTTAATCTCAATAGTTGTTTCAAATTCTTCCTCAGTGATTTCACCTTTTTCTTCATTTACAACTTCACTAAGCATCTTACAGTATAAATCATATCCTATGCTTTCCATATGCCCATGCTGCTGTGCACCTAAAAGGTTCCCAGCGCCACGAATTTCTAAATCTCGCATCGCAATTTTAAATCCAGCACCTAGTTCTGTAAACTGCTTAATAGCCTGTAGTCTCTTCTCTGCGATTTCCTTAAGTACCTTATTCTTCTGATACATAAGATAAGCATATCCCATTTTATTTGAACGTCCTACACGGCCGCGTAATTGATAGAGCTGACTTAAGCCCATACGGTCTGCATCATTCATAATGATTGTATTCGCATTAGGGATGTCTAATCCTGTTTCAATAATTGTCGTACATACTAAGACATCTATCTCTTGATTAATAAATTCCATCATAATTTTCTCAAGCTCTCGCTCGCTCATTTGACCATGGGCAAATGATACTCTTGCATTCGGTACCAGCCTTTGAATTTTCATAGCTTCATCCTCAATATTTTTAACTTGATTATGAAGATAGTAAACCTGCCCACCGCGGCCTAGTTCTCTATTAATGGCGTCTTTGATAAAGTCCTCACTATATTCAATAACATATGTCTGTACTGGTTTTCTTTCAAGGGGTGCTTCTTCCAAGACACTCATATCTCTTATTCCTATAAGACTCATATGAAGCGTTCTAGGAATAGGTGTCGCCGTTAAATTCATCACATCTACCTGTGTACGCATTTGCTTTAATTTCTCTTTATGTGTTACGCCAAAGCGTTGTTCCTCATCTATAATAACAAGTCCAAGGTCTTTAAATTTCACATCTTTAGAAAGTAGTCTATGTGTCCCAACGACAATATCTACACGTCCACTTGCAAGTCCTTCTATCGTTTGCTTGACTTGTTTAGCTGTACGGAATCTTGACAGGAGTTCTACATTAATCGGATAATCTGCCATACGTTCAGCAAATCGCTTATAATGCTGCTGAGCCAATATAGTCGTTGGCACAAGATAAGCAACTTGCTTACCACTTTGAACGGCTTTAAAGGCTGCACGAATAGCAACCTCCGTTTTTCCATATCCTACATCACCACAAATAAGACGGTCCATGATCTTATCACTTTCCATGTCCTTCTTCACATCTTCAATGGCTTCTAACTGATCATCTGTCTCTTCATAAGGAAACATCTCTTCAAACTCTCTTTGCCATACATTATCTGGGTCGTATTTAAAACCTCTGTTATATTGTCTTTGGCTATATAGTTTAATAAGGTCTTTTGCAATATCCTTAATGGCACTTTTTACTTTTGCCTTAGACTTTCTCCACTCTGAACCGCCTAATTTACTAAGTTTAGGTGCTTTTCCTTCTGCACCAACATATTTCTGTACCATATCCATTTGATTAATATTAACATACAGAATATTATTATCTGCATATTCTATTTTTAAATTATCACGGCTTATCCCTTCAAAGACAATCTGCTCAATCCCTTTAAACACGCCAATACCATGCATTTCATGTACCACATAATCTCCAGGAGAGAGTTCCAAGAAGCTTTGTATTTTAGCACCGCTAAATTTTTTCTTAGACTTCCTAGCTTTCTTATCTTGTCCAAACAAATCTTTATCTGCTACAATATGCCAGTTTAGATCTTTATAATAAAATCCTCGCTCAAGGGCACCTTTATAAATTAAAACTTGCCCTGGCTGTACCTCTTCTTCTGGATTTTCTGTATTACTTACGAGTAAGCCTCGCTCCTCTAAGGCATCACTTAACCTTTGGGCCTTAGCACGCATGCCACACAAAATCATAACGCGCTCTTTATCTTCCTTCCACTTCTTAAGATCTTCTTCTAGTATTTCTATATTACGATATACATTACTATGCTCATGTACATTTAACGACATCGTAAGACTTATTGGAAGCTGCTCTTCACTGGAATCAAATTTCATAAGATATACTTTTTTAAAGTCTTCTATTCTTTGACTAATTGCTTCATATTCAAAAATTAGTTCCACCTGCTTAGGTAAAATATGCCCATATTCTAAACGATCTTTCATACTCTCTCTATATTCAAACAAAGTACGCTCACTTTTATCTTTTACTTTAACTGGTTCATCTATAAAAATAATCGTATGCTTTGGTAAATAATCTAATATAGAAACTGTTTCAAGTTCCGTATATGGCACATAGAGTTCTAGCCCTTTAGGGCTAATGTCATTTTGAATCTGTTCAATTGCTTCATTTACTTGTTCTTTAATCTTCTCAGCACTTTCTCTTTTTCCTTCCTCTTGCAGCTTGGAAACAATCTTTTTAAGATCTTCTTTAATAGCAGGTACAGCATCTCGCAGAACAGAAGGCGAAAATACAATTTCCTGATTTGGGACAATTAAAAGTTCTTCTACCTTTTCTATAGAACGCTGCGTTTGGACATTGAAACTTCGAATAGAGTCTACTTCATCATCCCATAGCTCAATACGATAAGGTTCATCCATTGTAGGTGGATAAATATCCATTATTCCACCTCTTACAGCAAACTGTCCTATTCCTTCCACACGCCCTACACGCTCATAACCAATTTGTACTAATTTATTCTGTAAGGCTGTAATATTAATAATTTCCCCTACTTTTACAGTTGTTGTATAACTTTGCCACGTTGCTTTAGGCGATAGTGGGTTTAAAAGAGCCTGTACCGGAATAATCAGTGTAATATCCTCTTCATTATTTAATGCTTCAATAACACGAATACGAGCAGATGTAATGTCCATACTATGCACGTCCGCATTATAAAAAAGGATATCACGAGAAGGATACGTATACACTTTTCCCTTCCCTTTAAGTGCTTCCATATCCTCAAATATCCTTTTTGTACTTACTTCATCATAAGTAATAATTACAGACGGTAAATTTACAAATTCGCTGACACCATAAATAAAGTGGCCTTTACAAGCATCCACCATATTGGTAACTTTAATTCCTACATTATTTCCAAATGCATTAACCGACTTAACTTCGAGCTGGCTAATCATTTCCTTCATCCCTGAAAGCTCTCTAAGAGGCTCTACAAGGCCTTTATATTTATAAGTCACTATTCATCACCATCTTATTTTTTGTTATATAGATTCATTGCCTTATTAATATCTGCTGTTACCATACACTCTACAGCCTTCACAACATCATTAAGCTTAGGCCCTATAATTTTCATATCATCTTCTGAAAATCTTCCTAAAACATAATTTGCAAGGTCCCAGCCTGGTGGCTTTTGTCCTACGCCCACTTTAATTCTAGGAAATTCTTGTGTATTCATATGTGCAATAATACTCTTAATCCCATTATGCCCACCTGCGCTTCCATTACCACGAATGCGAATTTGTCCTACATCTAATGAGATATCATCATAAATTACAATCACATCTTCATTACTTATCTTCTGAAAATCCATGCATGCACGGATAGCCTCACCACTTAAGTTCATAAATGTTTGAGGCTTCATTAAAATTACACGCTCACCACCAATTCTGCCTTCTCCGATCAGCGCCTTATATTTATTTTTGTTTACTTGTATATTATACGTTTCTGCAAGGCTATCTATAACCTCAAAACCGATATTATGACGTGTTGCCGCATATTGCATGCCTGGATTTCCAAGCCCTACTATTAACTTCATATCTTCCTCCAAATTTCTATTAACAATTATTTCTTTTTCTCTATCATAGCACGATTTAACTACGTTTTCCAATTCATAAGTCTACTTCTAAATCATCTAATGACTATTTTGCTAACTCTTCTCTTCACCTCAGTATGTTATAATATGTTATTTTCATCAAGTCTCTATGCCTCTTAATTATTTCCTACTCTAATCGAGTAGGAGGATAACCATTAATTGATTATCCGACCTCTCACACCACCGT